>JAKFCK010000001.1:0-2996 GCA_036676685.1 Chitinophagaceae bacterium
TGCCCCGCTTGCTTTGGTGGCCGGTGGCCTCGATATCGTGGAAAATGCCGGGATGTTAAAAAGCCTGGGGGGTGCACCCACCGATAGTGTAGCGAAAATTACTGCGTGCTGTGCGACACTCAAATTTGGCCTGGTTATTTTTGTATTGGCATTTATCGGCGGCGGGATTATTTACAGCAGGTGGTTTAGCCACCGGCCCGGGCAGAATTGACTCAGCCTTTGCAAAGTAACATCAGAAGAACAGATGAAACCGTACAAAGGCTGATAAATTGGCAAGCAATCGTGAAGCAAATGTAATGGAGTGGTAATGAACTTTCCAAAAAACTGCTGCACAATTTTTTCCCAAATAAAAGCGGGCGCTTTTTCCGGATAACCGAAAAGAAAAACGCTATATTCGTGCCCATCTTTAGGATTAGTATTAACTTAAAACAAGCATATATGCAGGTTTGGAAAGATTACCAGGAAAAAAATAAAGACAGATTTCTAAATGAATTACTTGACCTGCTGCGAATCCCAAGTGTAAGTGCAAAAAGTGAACACAAAGGTGATATGATCCGTTGTGCCGAAGCAATGAAACAGCGCCTGCTGGAAGCCGGTGCGGATAAGGCAGAAATTTACCCTACCGAGGGTCATCCTATCGTGTACGCGGAAAAGATAATCGATCCTTCCAAACCAACGGTGCTGGTATATGGTCACTATGATGTGCAACCTGCCGAACCCCTTGAACTTTGGAAAAGCGGGCCTTTTGATCCGACTATTATTGATGGTAAGATCTTTGCCCGTGGCAGTTGCGACGATAAGGGCCAGGTGTATATGCATGTAAAAGCCCTGGAAACAATGGTGCAGACGGGCACATTAATTAATAATATTAAGTTTTGTATAGAGGGGGAAGAAGAAGTGGGTTCACCCAACCTGGGAAAATTTGTGACCTCGCACAAAGACCTGCTGAAAGCAGATTGTGTGTTGATCAGCGACAGTGCCATGATCAGCCTGGATACACCAAGTATAGATATCGGCGTACGGGGATTAAGTTATATTGAAGTGGAAGTAACGGGGCCGAACAGGGATCTGCATAGCGGCGTTTATGGTGGAGCGGTAGCTAACCCGATCACCATTCTAGCTAAAATGATCGCTTCCCTGCATGATGAGAACAATCATATTACCATCCCGGGTTTTTATGATGATGTAGTGGTAGCCACACCCGAAGAAAGGGAAATGATGGCCCGCGCACCCTATGATGAAGAAGAATTTAAAACAGACCTTGGCGTAAAAGAACTTTGGGGAGAGAAAGGATATACTACCAACGAAAGAACAGGCATACGCCCAACCCTCGAGGTGAATGGCATTTGGGGCGGTTATATAGGCGAAGGCGCCAAAACTGTTTTGCCGGGTAAAGCATTTGCCAAAATATCGGCCAGGCTTGTGCCCAACCAGACTTCTGATAAGATGACGGAGATCCTGATCAACCACCTGCAAAAGATCGCACCGCCAACCGTAACGGTAAAGGCTGCCTTACATCACGGCGGGGAACCCTACATGACGCCGATTGACAGTGTAGCATATAAAGCTGCAGCAAGGGCGATGGAAGCCACTTTTGGTAAAACGCCTATCCCGGTAAGGGGCGGGGGCAGTATCCCCATCTGTGCACTTTTTGAAAGAGAGTTAGGCATCAAGATCGTGTTTATGGGTTTTGGATTGGATAGTGACAACCTGCACAGCCCGAATGAAAAATTTAATATCGCTAATTTTTATAAGGGCATTGAAACGATCCCTTACTTCCACCAGTTTTTTACTGAGATGAAATAAATTATAGGCCTTTCTGAAAACGGAAGGCTTTTTTTATTTAACATGAGACCAAACATAAGTTGCTAAAACGCGTAATGAAATACTTCCTACTAATATGATTCTTACTGCGATTCACCTATTTGCCTATCTGACATTAGTAGTGTGGCAACGGGATGCAAACAGCTTCATGGAAGGTAAAAAATGGAGAAGGGGTTCTAATATATAGTTTATGTTCTGGTGCCATCCGGGCAGCCTGGACAAAATAAAAATTAGTTCATTTCCAAATTTCAATCCCTACAATAATGGGGTGAATTTCTTCAGCAGATCCGACTTTCAACATCGGTATATATATATGTAGTATTTGTCATCCTTTCAGGAGAGAATACATTTTCCTCTTGACCCTTGCAAAAATATTATTTGACTGTCTCATACTTATACCTTCAAAAGTGTATTCAAAATCAAATAAGTCTGCTTCTTTGTGTGGAACGATGAAATGTGGGTGCCTGATATCCCAAATATCGTCAACCGGAAGCTTGGCCAGGTTGTGTGAGTCATCCGCATCCTTGAAATTGGTTGAGTCATCACCAAAGCCAATATTTGAAATCATATTCGTATTTGGCGTGAGACATAAGCCGGTTTGAGAAAAGCATGCGTAAACCCATTGATAGTCCCAGGTGATCAATGGATCTCTATGGGTTAAGTCAAAAATACCGGTCCAATATCTTTGCTCGTCGATATCCTCGCAAACGAAGTTCAGCAACCCAGATCGTTTAAATTCTGGCCAGGACTTCATTTCGAAGTCATAATAATTCCAGGCTCTGCGCCAGGAAGCCCATCCCCATGTTAATGGATACTTCGAAAAATAATAGCTATAATCAGTTCTGCTTTTACCGTGTTGAAAATTGCCACCACTAATTAACATAACACGTTCGTCATGGCGATATTTGGCAAGCAGGTTTTCACAAAAACTAAAAAATGATGGAGCTGGTAAACAATCATCTTCGAGAATTATAGCTTCCTCTACCTGGGAAAAAATCCAATCCATCCCCGTTGATTCCCGCTTTGCGGCTCCCAGATTGATTTCCGAAAAATTTGTGAGGACTTCGCAGTCCCAGTCAACTTCTTTAATGACATTGCGGGTTAAGGCACATTTTTCTAAGTCTTCTGGCCGATCAGGGCGTGGGCCATCTGCGATTACCAGCAGTTTTTTG
>JAKFCK010000002.1:0-12889 GCA_036676685.1 Chitinophagaceae bacterium
TAATGTTTTTCTCATGAATAACCAGATAGCCAGTCCAGCCACTGCAGCGAAGAATATACTTTCACAACATACAAACTACGCCAACAACGTGGCCTCATGCGTAATATTAGTGTTCAACAATTTCGATATAATACAATTGGCTTTTGCATCAGCTACCGCTGTATCAAATTGCTCCTGGTTAATGCCAGGCACTTTTGCAGTCACCGCTAAATGCGACTCAGTGATAGCACCGGCACCGGGATCCAGGGTTACATCACATTTGGTAGTAATTTCGTCGGCAGTAAAACCTGCTGCATTCAGGATAAAACTCAGCTTCATAGTGAAACAGCCTGCATGTGCAGCAGCTATCAACTCATCAGGGTTTGTACCCACACCGCTCTCAAAACGGCTGAGGTAGGAATACTGTGTTTTATCTAATGTTGTACTTTGGGTGCTCAGGTGGCCGGAACCTTCCTTGCCAGTGCCATTCCAAACGGCTGTTGCATTACGTTTCATAAATGTAAATTTTACTTTTTTATTAATTTTTGAATGTACTCATTTTCGTTAAATCCTACCAGGATTTCATTGCCCGATTCTATAATGGGCCTTTTAATAATACTCGTATTGGCTTCCATCAGGGCAATAGCTTCCGTGCTGTTTTTCACTTCTGTAGTGCCGGCGGTTACCAGTTCCTTCCAGGTTGTACTTCGTTTATTGAATATCGTCTCCCACCCTTTCGTTTCCACCCACTGCTTAAGTTTTGCGGCAGGAGCACCCTCTTTTTTGTAATCATGAAATTCAAAAGGGATATTGTTTTTCTGCAGCCAGGAAACAGCTTTTTTAATTACATCACAATTAGGTATTCCGTACATCCTGATCATAACCAGCCCGATAGATTAAATTAGTTTCCGAAGGTACTATAAGGAAAGGAAACAAACCTTGTTTGATCCGGAATTAGGTGTAAGCTGTGATACAAGGAAGATACCAGCCTTTTACATGGGAAACTGGGAGGAAGGGATCTTGATCATCCCTGTTGGCTTTTTGATATAATAATTCTTGAAATCCTGGCTGGCCTCCATGCCTACACCATCTATGATATGGGTAAGTGTGCGGATGCGAACTGGCTTATCGGTATAAAACTCGGTGCCCACCCTGTTACGATCCCAATACAGCTCATCGCAGTAGAGGGTTTCGCCCTTAATGTTCACGACTTTCACGCTGTCCCTTAAAAAGACCTTATTCTGGTTTTCTTTGTACCGGGCGTATAATGCAGTTAATTTGCTTTCCGCGATCCCCCCTTCATTATAAAAATCTACGGCAAGGGTTTTGGGGAATTCCACGTAAGGTACAGTGTCCTGCACCCTCAGCATGAGCGGGGAAGTGAGGATCGCTTTGGTTTTGCCGCCGGTGGTAAAAGTGAGCTTAATGTTTTTTGCTTCCTCCTGGCCCAGTTTTTTAGCCGTCAGCCGTTTGATTTCTGCTTCATCATTTTCGCAGGCCACTAAAAAAAAGCAGCCCATTAAGAGGACTGCCCTGGAAATTTTATATGTAGAAAAGCGGTTCAAGTATGAAGGGCAGTTTTAAGCCGTTTGAT
Organism: Chitinophagaceae bacterium; assembly: GCA_036676685.1. Classification (GTDB taxonomy): domain Bacteria; phylum Bacteroidota; class Bacteroidia; order Chitinophagales; family Chitinophagaceae; genus Ferruginibacter. The sequence continues at coordinate 1,574 of JAKFCK010000002.1, forward strand.
CAATCATATTTTGGTTTGATAAACCAGCGTGCAGCCATGGTTACCCCGATGCTGATTCTCATAACATTTTCCCGGAGGCTTTGACTCTCTTTGCTTCCCCTGCTGCCATATTCCAAACCGGCATTCAGCATCACATCCCCATCCCTGTAGTATTCATAGCTGTTGCGCTGTAATTTCGTCAGTGGAAGTGCCGCACCAAGGGTAACACCATAATTTGTGCGATTATTTTCATCGATCTTTACATAATCATTACCAAAATACAGTCCGGCCCGGTACTTCACAAAACTCCAGTACTTACCGGGAGAAGTGCTGATGCTTGCGGGTAAATACTGTGCTCCTACGCGAATGGTATAATTATTTTGTACAGCATCCTGCTCATTGTAGTAGCGGTATTTTTCCCAGCTGGTCATTTCGTAATCTGCGCCAACCAGCCAGTGGTTATCAGAATAAGTGAATCCAATGCCATAAGTGGCAGGGATTGTTATCTTACCCTCGGCGGCACTTGTAAATGAAATTGTATCTACAGTATAGGTTCCGCCATTACCATCATAAGTAAAAGTTTCGTTCAGGTTGTCCCTTTTTGCGCTCAGGTCCTGCTGCAGATTTCCATAGGCACCGATCCTCAACAGGGCATCTTTTTTCACTTTGATATCATACTGCACACCTGCATTCACGAAAACGCCACCAAACCTGGTGATGTTAGCTGAATTGGACTTGTAATAACTCACCGAGTCATTGAGAAATTCAAGCCTTGTACTGTAATCCTTATTGCCGAAGCTATAACCGGAAGACAAACCAAAACTAAAGTTTTTGATCCTGATACCTGTACTCACGTTAGCCTGGGTAATACCCCCGTTACCTTCGTAAAGCGTATTCAGGCTATCGATATTGGTTAAACGCTCGTTTTTCTCGATTTTATAATTGATCCGGGTAATTGGTCTTAAACCAAAACTAACACCCCAGGAGTTCCCTTTTTTGGTCATCTTTTCCGAGGCAATCGGGAAACCTACCTGCAGGTACGAGATCAACGTGTTGACTGACTTGAATTTTTGAGGAGAACTGTTGCTTTTTAACGTGCGGACATCAACATCTGCAGCCAGGTCAAAAACGGTACTTCTAAGGTTGCCAAGGGATGCCGGGTTGATGAAGTTGATGCTTTGATAATCCGAATAACCTGCTGCGATACCCCCCATGCCCCTGTTCACTACATTTTGATTTGGCACGAGATCCCCTATCCCATACCGGGAATACGGGGAGTTTTCCTGGGCGAAAACAAATGAAGAAATTATAGAAAATGAAATAAGCCCGAAAGTTCTCTTAAGTGCGGCAGTTGTTGGTTTCGCTAAGTGCATACAGTCCTTTGAATAAAAAATTATGGTCGGCAAATATCCTGTATTTAAGTTGACTAGCAAAATAGGCCGAATTACCCCCGGTTAAAACCACGTTAAAGTTCCCGAATTTTTGATTGTATTTTTCGATGAAACCCTCGATTTCATTGATTATCCCGACAATGACACCGCTTTGTAAATTAGTTTTTGTATCATACCCGATAAGCGGAAAATTCCAGTCTGCGGTCACCAAAGGCAATTTTGCTGTGAAATCATTCATGGCCTTAAATCGCATATCCAGCCCAGGGGAGATAGAGCCGCCGAGGAACTGGTGATATTGGTTGATAAAATTGTACGTTATACAACTTCCCAACCCGATGATAAGATTGTTTTTCCCGGGAAAATAAAACACGGCTGCCGCCATAAGTGCAAGCCTGTCTGCCCCCACGGTTTCTGGTTTTCCGACCGGTACGGTGAAATTAATTTTCGTGGTATGGGATAATTTGTGAAAAATTGTTTTTTCCGCCAGTAACTGCTCGATGGCCGCATTGTGAAAGATCACGGAAGACAGGATGGATTTCTGTGGCCGGTATTTTTCGAGCAACGCCTTAATGGTGGCTTCACTATCATCTTCTAAAATAATTTCTTCCCGGAAATCTGCTGCAATAAATATCGCCGCTTTCAGCCTTGTATTCCCGAAATCCAAACAAAGGGTTGTCATGTATCAATGGGTGGTTTAAGAAAATTTAAACCCCTCGAGGTTTTTAAAATGACCGTTCATTTTTATTTTGCCTTTAAGAAGGTCCATATGTTCCATAATTGGCAGGACTTTGGCCAGGTGCCTTTTTAAAAATTCCTGCCGTTGCAATTCCTGCGGCAATTCCAGCATGTGGTATTCGTCCTCGATTGCCAGGCCCACATGGTGTGCTACATCATAACTCCTGAGTTCCGGCTCCGGCTTAGAAAATTCTTTACTGATGTTCAGCCGCGCATGCAATGCTTTAATCCCTGTTAGGATCAGCTTCATTTTTGTAGGGCTACTCTTTGGGAAATTTTCCGGGTAGGTCACGATGGCCCCGCTGTATAATTTTTCCGGCAGTTCCTTGATGAGCTCTAATATTTTAAATACGGACTGGCCTTCCGTTTTAATATCCATTTTGCCGTCTTCATAAGTTTTGTTGATCTCCACCACCCTCATCAACGTTCCCATCTCGGATACCTTATCATTTATGACGGGTGGAATGCCGAAAGGTTTCCCCGTTTCAAAACATTCTTTTATGAGTTGTTTATACCGCGGCTCAAAAATATGAAGGTTCAAATGCTCACCCGGGTATACTACAATGCCCAATGGAAATATGGGAATGAAGTTGGTCATGTCTGAAAGTTGAAACAACAAATTAACTTCAAAAACGGCATATATAAAATTTTGGAGAGCCCTATTTCACCTCCTGCATATCCACGAGCTTTTTATAAAATCCGTTTTGCGCGATAAGTCCTTCATGTGTGCCTCTTTCTACAATTTCTCCTTTCTGCAACACGATGATTTCATTTGCATGACGGATGGTGCTTAGCCTGTGGGCAATGACAAGGGAAGTACGATTGTTCATTAAATTGTTGATGGCATCCTGCACCAGTCGTTCGCTCTCGGTATCCAGAGATGAAGTAGCCTCATCCAGGATGAGTATCGGAGGATTTTTTAATACCGCTCTTGCAATGGTAAGGCGCTGTCTTTCTCCACCACTAAGTTTCATTCCCCGGTCCCCGATATTCGTATCATATCCCTCTTCTTTTTTAGTAATGAAAATTTCTGCGTTGGCGATCCGGGCGGCATTTTTTATTTCTTCAATGGTTGCATCATCCTTGCCGAGGGCAATATTGTTGATGATGCTGTCATTAAATAAAATAGCTTCCTGGGTTACTATTCCCATCTGGTGGCGAATGGAATGGAGTGTGTAATTTTTAATGTTGATCCCGTCTATAAGCACCTCCCCCTCCGTCGCATCAATAAATCTTGGGATAAGATCGGCGAGTGTACTTTTACCGGCACCACTGCTGCCTACCAACGCCACCGTTTTCCCTTTTTCAATGATAAGATTAATGTTCTTCAGGATGATGTTGTCTTCATACCCAAAACTTACATTTTTAAGTTCAATGGCGGTGGTGAATGTTTCCAGTTTTTTAGCGCCGGGTATTTCAGTGATCTCTACTTTTTCATTGATAAGGCCCTCTATGCGCTCGATACTTGCAGCGCCTTTCTGCATGTTATACGAGGCATTGGATAACCCTTTAAGCGGCTGGATCAGTTGGGTAAAGATGGCGATATAGGCCAGGAAGTCGCCGGCATTCAGTGTAAAGCTTGCATCTTCGTTCAGCACCATTCTGCCACCATACCAAAGAATACAAAGCACGGCGGTGATCCCTAATGCCTCTGAGACCGGTGAAGCCAGGTCCCGCCTGCGATTGGCCTTGTTCTTCAAATGATACATGGTATCATTTTCCTGTTCAAATTTTTGCCCGATCTTTTTTTCTGCATTAAAAGCTTTGATGATCCTGATACCCCCAAGCGTTTCTTCAATAGTAGAAAACAAGTGCCCGAATTGTTGAAGGACTTTTTTATTCTCTTTTTTTAGTGACCGACCGATCCTGCCCAGGATAAAGCCGGCAATAGGTAAAAATATCAGCAGGAATACGGTGAGCTGTGGGCTTAGGATGATCATGTAAGCAAAAAAGAAAGTGATCGTAATAGGTTCACGGAAAATACTTTCCAGCACACTGATCGTTGAGCCTTCCACATCTCCCAGGTCGTTGGAGAGTTTACTCATAATGTCTCCTTTGCGTTGCTCGCTGAAATAACCAATTGGAAGGTGCAGTATTTTATTATACATGCTGCTGCGCATATCGTTCAGGATCCTGTTGCGTATAGGATTTAGAAAGTACATGCTCAGGTAGGCAAAAAGATTCTTTAAAATGATGGAGATAAAAACCACGAGGCAGATCACCATTAATGCTTTTACATTGCCCCCGGGCGTAGAGATCAATTCGTACAACCATTCTTTAAAATAGTTCACGGGGTTGATCCTGTTAAAAAATCCTGTACCGGTAACATTTTCAAATGCAGATCCCTGTTTAAAGATCAGCATTAAAAAAGGACTCAGCAGGCCGAGAGAAATTACGCTGAATATGGCCGCCAGTATATTAAATGAAAAATACGCGGCTAACAGAGCAGGATATTTTTTTATGTATTTAAAGAGTATTCTTAGATTCTTCATGTAACGTGATAATAATGAAAAGCGGCAATAAGCCTGCAAAGTAACAAAATTTCAAAGGGATGGTCCTCAATGTTCCGCCTGGGGAAGCCTTTACGCACCGGGGTTAGTAAAGTCCCCTGTACACTTCAAGGTATTGTTTGGCGGCATTGTCCCAGTTAAAGAATGAGGCTCTTGCCATGATTTTTTCCCTTGCATTGGTACTGTTATAATGATGCAGGCTATCCTCAAGGGTTTTACGCATGGCAACGGGTTCAAAATTTTTAAAGTAGTAGGCGGCATCTCCCCCTATCTCCGGTAGCGAGGTGTGCGTGGAAAGAATAACGGGCCTGCCAAAATACATGGCTTCGATCACGGGCAGTCCGAACCCTTCGGCGAGTGATGGAAAAAGAAAACACTCGCAATGCTGCATGTACCACGACTTTTCTGCTTCAGTTACCGGCCCCGTAAAAATGACGCGGTCTTCTACTTTGTACTGCTGTGCTTCTGCGATTATTTTTTCTTTGTAGGCCTCGCTTTGTATTATACCGGAGATAACCAGCAACCTGTTATTCCCTACCAATAATGAAGGCAAAACATGAAAATTCTTTTTGTCCACCACCGTACCGATGGTATACAAGAAGGAGCCTTCGGGTTTTATAAACCCGGGAATATCACCGGTTACCGGGGCAGGGATATTACAACCATTATAGATCACGCTGCAAGGTTTGCTGCTAATATCAAAAAACCTGCGAACGTCTTCCAGCACAAAATTGGAAATGGCCACAAGGTGACTGGCTGCTTTGATCTTCCTGCCCAGTTGCCTTAAATATTTTTGTTTCTTTTTTTGGGTCTTCTGTTCGTCGTAAAGGAAATTAAGATCATGAATCGTAAATACCACACCCTTTCTTTTTCGAAAGGGAAAATATTGCGTACCCTGGTAAGTGCAGTGCCACACGCTATATTTTTTTTTCAGCGGCAGCAGGAATTTGTGGAGCGTATGCTGGTAAATAAAGGAAAAGCCCGGACCGAAATCAGGTGCTGTAGCTGCTCTTACATATAGAATTAATTCCTCTGTTTCCTTATCTATGGCACGTTGCAGCGCCCAACCCAGTTGCAGGCAATAGTGGTATAGCCCTGTGTTGGCATACTTCATCCTTTCACAATCCAATATGATCTGCCTGCGTTTTTTCATCCTTACCTGGTAGCATCTACAGCGTGACAAAAATTATTGATAGGAGTCGACGTAACGGAATAATCAAGGGACTCGAGGTATTTCTTTAAACTCACAAAATTGTAGGTCTTGTCGTCTACATCATGTACCTCGATAGCGATATGCGAAGCAAGCTGAACTATTCCGGGAGCAGTATTATAAATAATATCATACTCGCTTCCCTCGCAATCCATTTTCAACAGGTCAATTTTTGTAAGGTTATTATCCTTTACGATCCTGGTAAGGGAAATGCATGGGACCGTTGTTTTTTTGAGGTTATCTTTATTAAATCCTTCGAAGACCGATGCCACCACCTGGCTGTCGTCAGTATCTTCCATATAGAGGTCAAGGCTGTCTTTTTCTTTGCCCGTAACTGCAGCCTGGTTTAGTTTTATTGAAGTTTTGAGAAAATCGTTTTCCTCCATTACTTTTCGTACAAAAGCTGTATTGGAAGGGAGAGGCTCATAGGCTAATATCTTAGCAGATTTGATCTTGGATAGCAGCAGGATGTCAAAAAACCCCGCATTGGCGCCAATGTCCACTATCACAGGGTTTGACGGGAGTTTTTTCACCAGGTTATCGATGTTATATACATCTTCCATGAAAATTTCTTTAAACACCTGGTAAAGGCTTTCGGGAACGTAAAAACGGATGGGGGTAGGTTTGGTAATAAATCGCAGGGACCTGGTGTGCCGTTGATTTTTCTTAAAGATATATTCCCCTGCATTGTCAATATTTTTCCAGAGTTTGATATACCTTTTTATTCCCTTCTCAGCCATGAATTACATTTAATGCGTAAAAGTAATACTCTGGTTGCAAATAACGCCCGGGAGGATTAAAAACATACCCGGTGGCATATACGATAATCGTTCTCAATGAAAGAAGCCTGGCAACAGGAAATAACAGCTGAACGAAAATTTCTTAAATTGGGTCCTGGCAGTACACTACCTGGATGGAATTAAAAATAACTCAGCCCGAAAGTCTGCCTTATCTAAACTACTTTAGCAAACATGTGGGAAGACCTGTTGCATAATATTCAAAAAGGGGATTTTAAGTCACTTGCCCGTAGTATTTCCCTGGTAGAAAATGAAGTGCCCGGGTATGAATATTTCCTGCAGTCTTTACCTACGGTGCACACACCGGTGACGGGCATTACGGGTCCGCCGGGGGCGGGCAAAAGCACACTGACGGATGGACTGGTGGAAGCCTATGTGAACGAAGGGAAAAAGGTGGGTATTATCTGTGTTGATCCTTCATCACCTTTTAACCTGGGCGCATTATTGGGAGACCGGATCCGGATGAGCGACTGGTATAATCACTCATCTGTCTTTATCAGGTCACTGGCAAGCCGGGGGGCTATGGGCGGTTTGCACCCGAAAATAATCGAGGTGACAGATATTATGAAAGCTGCAGGCTTTGACGTTATTATTATTGAAACCGTGGGCGTGGGCCAGAGTGAAATAGAGATCGCGGGACTGGCTGATACTACCGTGGTGGTGCTGGTGCCCGAGGCGGGGGATGAAGTGCAAACGATGAAAAGCGGGCTCATGGAAATTGCGGATATTTTCGTGGTGAATAAAGCTGACCGGCCGGGGGCAGAGGCTTTCGTAAAAAACCTGCGGCAGATGCTGGCGCCCGCTTTTGCCATGCATACCCGGGAAATACCGGTGATTAAAACGATTGCCTCTCAAAAAGAAGGGATAGCTGAATTAAAAGCGAGGATAGAAGATCACATTCCCGAAAAAAATAAAGAGCGCTACAGTTGGTTACTGGCAGAAAAAGCCTACCAGTTACTAAGAAACAAAAAAATGTCAGGGATAAAAAAAGCTTCGATCAAAGAAGCCATAGAAAAAGAAGGAACTGCGTTTAACCTATACCGTTTTGTAGAAAAATTCAGTTGAATTTATTCTGCCTCTTTTTGATTTTTCCACCACCGGTACGCAATAAAACCCACGATCATAAAAGGAGCCCCCATGAGGTACAGGATACCCTGGTTCATCCCAAGAGCCGGTTTTTCACCGAGCTGGGATGCGGTTTTTGTGCACATGGCACATTGGGCGTCCGCAGTGAACGTTACCAATAACAAAAACACGAAAATAGAAAATATGATGAGGCATTTTTTCATAGCTCAAAATTAACACTTCCGTCTGTGAAAAGCCCTTGTTCTTTCTTAAAATTATAGGCGATGCATAAAAAAAATCCGCTCACGGGGAGCGGACTTTGTATTTGGAATTATTAAAGTTGTAATATATCCCTGCCCGGGATTAAGCCACTTCCTGCGACATTGATTTACTCACACGCTTGCGGTCGTCTTCATTCAGGATCACTTTGCGCAAACGAATGCTTTTTGGCGTAACCTCGATGCACTCGTCCTGTTGGATATATTCCATACATTCTTCCAGGCTCATCAGGATCTTTGGTGCAGCCTTGGAAGCATCATCAGATCCGCTTGCACGGTGGTTGGTTAACTTTTTAGGTTCCGTTGCATTTACAACAAGATCTCCTGGCTTGATGTGCTCGGCTATGATCTGGCCCGTGTAAACCTCTTCTCCCGGGTCAACAAAAAAGCGACCCCTGTCCTGTAATTTATCAATGGAGTAACCGGTTGTTCTTTCTGTTGATTTGCTCAGCAACACACCATTGTTCCTTCCGGGGATAGGTCCTTTCCATGGCCTGTATTCTGCAAAACGATGTGCCATTACAGCTTCACCTGCAGTAGCAGTAAGCATATTGCTTCTTAAACCGATCAAACCTCTTGAGGGAATATCAAATTCAAGATGCTGCATTTCTCCCTTGGTTTCCATCACAAGCATTTCCCCTTTACGTTGTGTAACCAGGTCAATTACTTTTCCGCTGAATTCTGCAGGAACGTCTACAACCAATATTTCATAAGGCTCATGCTTAGACCCGTTGATCTGTTTTACCAATACCTGCGGCTGACCGATGGTCAACTCAAAACCTTCCCTGCGCATGGTTTCTATCAAGATACCCAAATGCAAAATACCACGTCCGTATACATTAAAGCTATCCGCACTTTCACTGTCTTCTACACGAAGTGCAAGGTTCTTTTCTGTTTCTTTCATCAAACGATCCCGTAAGTGACGGCTCGTTACAAACTTTCCTTCTTTACCAAAGAAAGGAGAGTTATTAATGCCAAAAAGCATACTCATCGTAGGCTCATCCACGCTGATCGTAGGCAACGCTTCAGGATTTTCTACATCCGCGATAGTATCACCGATATTAAAGTTTTCTAATCCTACCACTGCACAGATATCTCCTGCAAAAACTTCCTGTACTTTTTTCTTGCCCATTCCTTCAAACACATACAGTTCTTTGATCTTCATTTTTTTGTTACTGCCATCCGCCTGTAACAAAGCGATCTGTTGCCCCTCTTTGATGCTTCCCCTTGCCACTTTTCCTACAGCGATCCTTCCCAGGAAAGACGAGTAATCCAGTGAAGTGATCTGCATTTGAGAATGTCCTGCGTTTACTTTTGGTTCCGGAACATGCTCCAGGATCGCATCCAATAAAGGAAGTATATTATCTGTTTCTGTTAACGTTGTGTTCATCCAGCCATTTTTGCTACTGCCGTAAATGGTAGGGAAATCCAGTTGCTCTTCGGTAGCATCCAGGTTGAAGAATAATTCAAACACTGCATCGTGTACTTCATCAGGGCGGCAGTTTGGTTTGTCTACCTTGTTGATAACAACGATCGGGCGAAGTCCAAGTGCCAAGGCTTTCTGCAGTACAAAACGCGTTTGAGGCATGGGCCCCTCAAAAGCATCTACCAATAACAATACGCCATCGGCCATCTTTAATACTCTTTCCACCTCTCCACCAAAGTCACTATGCCCCGGGGTATCTATCACATTTATCTTATGATCCTTATAGCTAACCGAAATGTTTTTACTAAAGATGGTGATCCCACGCTCTCTTTCGAGGTCGTTGCTATCCATTATCAACTCACCTGTTTCCTGGTTATCCCGGAAAACCTGGGTGGCATGAATGATCTTATCTACTAAAGTTGTTTTGCCATGATCTACGTGAGCAATGATGGCGATGTTGCGAATATTCATTGTTATTAAGCTTTTAGCTACCAGCTTCTAGTTTGTTCTGCCCGGTTTTGGAGGCTTGGGCAGAAGGAGCTACCGGCTGATGGCCGTTTTTTGAGGCGCGAAGGTACGTTTAAAATGCCGGATGGCAAGCCGGTTTTCAAATTAATACTCCACGTTAATGTTAAATAATTATTTCATGCATGAAGAGAGGTACTTTGTACCATTTCAGGTATAAAAATTATATTTTACCTGCTAAACTTACACAATAAATTTGTCGATGACAGATTGTGTACAACATCTTAGCGCTATGGAAACAATAGAGAAAAAGACGGTTGAGATAGCTGCTGCCTTACTGAAGGAGTACGAGGAAAAAAGATATACCATCATTCACTGCCGGGTAAGATCCTTTGGGGGGCCCATCAGAATATGGAAATCTACTCGTTTGGAAGATACATCAAGGGGCCAGGCAGCCTTGTTGTTTCCAATCGGGATCAGTTTGTACCCTAACTGGAGTTTCCTGGAAAGGTCTGACGGGTATAGCTATTTTACCCTCATATTTGAAAGCTTACCGAAAAAGAAACTTCCTTTCCTGTTGCTGGAGGATATTCCTGAACCCGGCGGATTTTATTCCCAAAAACTGGAACGAAAGGATTCGGAAGTGTATTACACAGAACTATTTTGCCAATAGGCCTTAAATGTTAAAAAAATTTAGCAGCTGTCAACCCGTCAAAAATGACATCCTGCATGTAATTTGATAACTATGGGGAACAAAAACAATCTATAAATGAATACAACTCAAAAACAAATGCCCTCCCTGGCCTTATGCATCCTGCTTGACGTGATCGGATATTCAAGTTTTGCTGTGCCATTGCTGGGAGAATTTTTTGACCTTGCCTGGGCCCCGGTCTCCGCCTTTTTATTTTACCGGATGTTTGGTGGGAAAATGGGTGTACTGGGCGGTGGAGTAAGTTTCCTCGAGGAAATATTGCCGTTCACCGACTTTATACCCACGTTTACGATAGCCTGGGCGATGAAGTATTTTGGAAAAGATAAAACCTCGCCGGCCATTGTGCTGACGAAGTAAGAAGGGAATGGGTTTTACAAATACATCCGGCCTAGTACCGGATGTATCCCATTAATTTTTTTTCCGAAATTATGCTGATCATCTTCCCGTTCACCCTAATGGCTTTCTCTTCGTTCATTTCATTCATTATGCGGGAGACTGTTTCATAGGTTGCACCGATGTATGATGCAAAATCCTGCCGGCTCAGGGCCACGTTCAGGGTATTGTCTGTACTTCCAAACTTCTGCTTCAGGAATATGACAGCATTAGCAATCCTGCCTTTTACCGGCATGTGAGCCAGGTTGCGCATTCTTTTCTCCGATTCCTTTAGCTCTGATGCGAAAAACATCATCAGGTCATACAGGAATTGCTGGTTGGCTTTCAAGGTATCGTTAAAAAAGTTTAGGTCGAT
>JAKFCK010000003.1:0-1580 GCA_036676685.1 Chitinophagaceae bacterium
ACCATGGGGTGGTCGGGCAAAACCAGAGTCCTGGTATTATTATAACAAAGGCATGACATGGCAAACCCGTATGTGGATCGATGATATGTTTATGATCACTGCCGCGCAGGCACAGGCATACAGGGCAACCGGCAACCGAAAGTATATTGATCGGGCCGCAAAAGAAATGGTCTTATATCTCGATACGTTACAAAAGCCGAACGGTTTGTTTTATCATGCACCAGATGTGCCTTTCTTTTGGGGCCGTGGTGATGGCTGGATGGCCGCTGGCATGAGTGAATTGCTTCGTTCCCTGCCAATAGATAACCCGGATCGTCCACGCATTATGGAGGGCTATCACACTATGATGGCTTCGTTGCTTAAATACCAGGCCGACGATGGCATGTGGCGCCAGCTGATTGATGACCCTGCTTCATGGAAAGAAACGTCAGCTACGGGTATGTTCACGTATGCATTTATTACCGGCGTAAAAGAAGGCTGGCTGGATGCAAAGACTTATGGTCCGGCTGCAAGAAAAGCCTGGCTTGCACTGATCACATACATCAATCCAAATGGGGACATCCGCGAAGTATGCCAGGGCACCAACAAAAAGAACGACCGCCAATATTATTTAGATCGGGAAAGGATTGTCGGAGATATGCATGGACAGGCACCGCTACTTTGGTGTGCAACAGCATTGATCAGGTAGATAATTTTTCGTTCCTTAAAAGTTTCTTATTGGCTAAGCAGTCTTGCTACTATGAGGCATACTTTGCGTCGCACTCTTGTACCATTGGTTCAATTTGCAGCCCTACGTGGTACTGCTAACGTAGCTATCGTTTGTCGTTATTAATCTCTATCCAATACCCATCGGGGTCTTTAAAATAGATTTGTTTAATGCCATCTACCCGTGTCGTTACTGCATCCCGTTTGCCTTTTACGTCTTCATATACTACCCCCGCTTTAGCAAGGTGATCAATAAACGAATTGATATCTGTAACACTAAAACAAGTATGTGTACTCCTATATTGAATCACTTTTTCCTTTGGCCCCTGTATAATATGCAGGGTTAGATTTTCTCCGATCTTAAACCAGGCATGTAAGCCATCTTTAAAAGGCTCCGGCACGGGGTCGAGGCCAATTACATTTTTATAAAAAGCCGCACTCTTGTTGAGGTCCTCTACATACAATGCAATATGATTAAGAGAGATTGCTTGTTTTTGTGCTGCAACTGGCATTGCTATAAAAATTAGTGGTATAAGAAAGGAGTATTTTTGCATGCGCTTATATAAAAGTCGTATAATATATGACCCCAGCAGCAAAAGTAACGACGAACTAGGTAATGGCCGCGATATTACTTACGCCATTTATATTTCATTTGAGCTCTATAAAGATCCCTGGGATACAGTTCAGAAGGATCAATTGTTTCAAACCAATTGCCGTGCTGGTCTCCCAATTGGGAAGGTAAATTAGTCTTTATGCCAGCGCAAACATTGCCAGATGCGTGTTTATCTTCCCGGTCGTATTGGTTACAGTAGGGCATTTCCTTTTGCGCGGTGATGTTCCAAAAAGTTTCCTTGAAGCAAATACCTCTCGGTGTC
>JAKFCK010000004.1:0-11514 GCA_036676685.1 Chitinophagaceae bacterium
GAATTATAGGAGGTAGCAGAAGTCTGCTGTGTTTGAATGCCTGTACTCTCATTCAACAGCATTCTTATATCCCCGGGTTTCATATTGCCTTTCTCAGTAAGCTCCTCACCGGAGATGGTTTCTATTCTCGTTGGAATGTCGCTTATGGTTCGGCTCGTTCGTGTTGTGGTTACAATTACTTCTTCCTCTTCTTCCTCCTCATTATTTTCTAAAAAAACTTCCACGGGGGAGAGACCTGCTTGTAAGGCCGGGAGGGTTAGTTCCTGTGCTTTCATACCAACGTGAGTTACTTTGATGGTATAGCTGCCCTGGGGGATATTTTCCAAGACGGCCAAACCCGTACTGTATGAAACAGTTGTCCTATTAATTGATCCGATAGATACCGTAGCCCCCGTCAGTGGGGTTTTGTCTTCGTGTTTTTTGATGGATAGCCTGATGGTGCCTTGCGAATACACACTGGTAAACGTCAGCAGCACTACACATAAGGATAGTATAAGCTTCATAAAAATGTTAAGTAAAAGGTCTATAAAAAAGTTGTGAGAAAAAAATTAACTGGTTAATTTTCCGGTGGCTGAAAGAGGCTGGTGTGATAACCTGTTTTCGGGGCGGGTAAATATTTACAGTATATGCGGGCACTTTTTAATGCTGGTACAATGATTTCGTGGCTTTCTGAAAAAATAGGGAACCCAGGTGCCGTGGAACAAATGGAAAAGGGAGAGCAGTTAGCACAATCTCTTTCATGCTCAGCTTGTGAATTTTGTTCCGTCATTTCTTCCTCTTCGCAGTTGTCAAATACAGAGCAGGGCTCAATAGCACTGAAAAAGATGTAAAAAGATAATATATAGCCTAACCAAATTTTCACTGGTGGCGAAGGTACTTATCAAATAATTAAAAATCGGCCTGGAGGGTTACTTTACCGGGAAACAATACCTGCCGGTTGGCAAACAAACTCCTGCCTTTTGAAGTACTGTGTTATATGATAGAGATACTTTTTGAAAAGTTATCTCTTTATATCAACTTCGAAACTTTACCGAAACTGGCCATTGCCGTTATAAAACATTGTGAACGGTTCGTACCTTGTTCCTTCTCTCGATGAGATATGGACGCAGACAGGAGGATTCACTTTCAACGTGGAAATTAAAAAAAGGGAAAAAACAGGGTACTGGAAAAATCCTGGCAGTGCGATCAACATATTGTTCTTATTTTACCGGGACAGTTAATTTTATCATGATACCCATAAGGAACACTTTATGCCCGAAGTAAAACAGCAAAAGCAGTTAGCAGAAGTTGCGAAACTATTTTTAAAGTTGGGCTGCATTGGTTTTGGTGGTCCCGCGGTGCATATTGCCATGATGGAAGAAGAAGTGGTAAGGAAAAGAAAATGGATGTCGCAAGAGCATTTTCTTGACCTGGTCGGGGCTACCAATCTCATCCCCGGCCCTAATTCTACCGAAATGACCATGCATTGCGGGCATGAAAGGGCAGGTTGGCAAGGCCTCGTGGTGGCGGGTACGTGCTTTATCCTCCCGGCAGTTATTATCACCGGCATCTTTGCATGGGCTTATCGGCAATATGGGAAACTTCCACAGGTAGAGCCTTTTATTTACGGGATCAAACCAGCCATCATTGCGGTGATTGTTGCGCTGATGTTCTCCCTGGCAAGGAAGGCGCTTAAAACAACTGAGTTGGGGATTATCGGGATCCTTTCTGCGGGCCTGGCTCTATATGGCATCAATGAAATCTTTATACTTTTTGGTGCAGGTTTCCTAGGCATATTGCTTTACGTCCTCAAATCCCGTAAACAAACACATAACAGCGTCTTTCCCCTGGTCTTGCTGCAGGTGTCCACAATTTCGTCTGATGTCTTTAACTGGAACCTCTTTTGGATTTTTTGTAAAATTGGTGCTATCCTCTATGGCAGTGGTTATGTCCTGTTTGCCTTCCTGGATGCCGAACTCGTAGCAAAAGGATTGTTGAGCAAACAGGAATTAATTGATGCAATTGCTGTAGGACAGTTCACCCCAGGCCCGGTGTTTTCTTCCGCTACTTTTATAGGTTGGCAGATTGCGGGACTGCCCGGGGCAATTGCCGCAACAATAGGTATATTTCTCCCCTCGTTCTTTTTTGTCGCTTTTCTTAATCCATTAATTCCGCGGTTGCGAAAATCCAAAATTATGTCAGCTTTCCTGGACACGGTTAACATCGTTTCTGTGGCAATAATTTTAGCCATCTGTGTAGAAATGATTGAGGCATCAATAACCGATTGGAAAACGATCGTGCTGGGCATCGCAGGTTTTATAGTAGCAATGAGATTTAAAAAACTGAACAGTGCATTTGTTGTGCTTGGAGGCTCCCTCCTCGGTTACCTGCTTTGGTTGATCTAGCGGAACCCCCGGGATGGACAGCTATTATATAAATGAATACCGGCCATTATTTTGTCTCATCATTTCAATCGTTGCCAGGCAATAAAAAAAACCTCTCAATTCTGGTTGAGAGGGTGGAAGAAAAAAGACTTTTATTTTTTTGCCAGGTCAAATTTCCTGAAGATACTTTTCACACCAGACTGGATATCATTGGAAGTAATATTTCTATCTACGTCCTCTGTGGTCCAGCCCTGCCAGATCACTTTGTCACTTTTAGCATCTACCATTGTGATGGTGATGGTTCCCTCTTTGATTTCATATTGATTATTATCATATCCTAAAAATTGGGAAGGATAATATACATAAACCCAGCGCCGCGTATATGGATTATACATGGGCCTTGTGAAAGAACGCGAATATACCGGGTCCCTGCTTTCCCGGATGTTCTTCTCCACCAATACGTCATGCTTTAAAATGACATCCGGTTTTGTTTTGGATTCCTGCCAGTTGGCTTTTTGCAATTCGGCACTTACTGCTTTTTGTAGATTGCTTACCTGGATGTCACTCAGGAATGCTTTTGAGTTATCATTCGCGTCAACCCAGGTAAAAGTTTTGTACTTGTCAAAATCTACTGATTCGTCTTTTTCTATGTGTGCGACACTTGCACAACCTGCAAGTAACACCAGCCCTGCAAGAAGAGGGAGTATGCTAATTGTTTTCATAATTATTGTCCTTTTTTTTAGGACCTAAAGTTCCCTCATCTTTTGAAAATATAATGTGAAAGCCAGTCGATTATACTGCCAATCCCCGAAATTTAACAATCCCCTTTTTGGCAGTTTATCCGCTAAGTAATGCTGTTCGTCAAACATTATATCTTTTCGTTGACGCTCTTCTTTTATTTGTAGAAACATCTATTACATCACCAAAAAAATACATTTATGAAAAAGAAAAATTATGGGCTGATCTGCCTGCTGTTGTCCATTGCCTTTGTGATGGCGGCTTTTATTTCTCCCATGGGAGGAGAGGGTTACGAAATCTATATAGATAATAAATTAGTGCTGCAGCAATTCGGCAAAAACATGAAAGAAGTGAAAAATCTACAGCTTAATGCTTCACACAGCAAAAGCGAATTAAATGTGAAGTTTTTCCATTGCGGTATGGCAGGCAAAAGCAGAACCCTGGAATTAAGGACTCCCGGTAAGCAGGTGCTTAAACAATGGCAGTTTGCAAACGAAGAAGGCAAAAACTTTGCTATTACAGTACCAGTGAAAGAAATACTGGACCTGCAGAAGAAGGCAGCGGCGGGTACTCTACATTTAATTTATTCATCCAGGGAAGCTCCTGATGGAAGGTTTCTTGCGGGGATTGTGATGTCCGAAAAATCTATGGCATCAAAATAATCTTTCGTGCAACAAAAAGGTTCCCCGCAATGAACGGGGAACCTTTTATAGAATCACATTTTAAATTAATCCCTGCTGCTAATCTTAGATAGTAGTCTTAATATTTCGAGGTATAACCAAACCATCGTCACCATCAGGCCAAAAGCACCATACCACTCCATAAATTTTGGCGCGCCCATTTCCGCACCTTTTTCTATCATGTCAAAATCAAGGATAAGGTTTAGTGCAGCAATAGCCACAACAAATAAGGAAAACCCGATACCCAGGACACTTCCCTCGTGCAGGAAGGGCATATTCTCCATGCCAAAGGCACGTAATATAATTACAAGGAGGTAAAATATACCAATACCCACGGTGGCGGCAATGATTACCGATTTAAATTTTTCCGTCGCTTTTATGATTCTGAAACTGTACAAAAGGTACATAGCCGCGGCTACGCCAAATGTGAGCCCCACGGCATTAATAATAATGTTTGGAGCCATCTCCGCAAACGCGGAATTGTACATCGCAGAAATAGCGCCTATGAAAAGGCCCTGCAATAATGCGTAAAGCGGCGCAAGGAACGGCGACCACATAGGTTTAAATACCAGCACCAGCGCAACGATAAGCCCGCCGATTGCTCCTGTCCACAACATGGGGGTCACGTTGCCACCTTCCGCAAATTCCTTCCAGGAGTAAAATGAAGAACCCAGGACCATTAGAAACAAGAATCCGAATTTCTGTAACGTACCCTTTATCGTCATCGCATTCTCATGGATAACTATAGAGTCCAGTACGGTGCTGCGAAATTTGTTTTCCCCTAAGGTTGGATTGCCGGATTTTAGTAATGACATTTTTGTGCGTTTTAATTTGATTAAAATTAGGGAATTATTTCGTTGGAACAAGGGAACGGGGCCTCCCGGTGTTGCATAAAGCTTTCATAATGTTTATCACAGCGGGATATTATGATCCCATTTCGGTCAGGTGTCGACGTAAGCATTCGCCTGCCGGAGTTGTCCGTACTCGCCGGGGTAGGGTTGTGTTTAGCACCAGGAAGGGTCTGGCAGTATAACATAGCTATAACTCCCACTCTGGGAGACGGGCTGGTTGAGGCTTTTTCTCTTACCTTTGTGGCATGGAACAATTGTTGGCGCAAATTGAACAATATAAAAAAGAGATAAGGGAAACTACTACCGACACAAAGGATGACCTGGAGGCTTTTCGTATAAAATACCTGGGCACAAAAGGACTTGTGAAGACCATTATGAGTGAAATGAAAAATGTGGCTTCCGAACAGAAAAGAGAAGCCGGGCAGCTATTGAATGAGTTCAAGGTTTTTGTAGAAGAGCGATTTAATGAGTTAAAAGCAACAGCCGGGAACGGCATTGAGGGAATAGCAGATAAAATAGATCTTTCCCTACCAGGCAGCCCGGATAGCATCGGGAGCCGTCATCCTATTAGTATAATTCAAAACAATATCATTTCCATCTTTAACCGGCTCGGTTTTTCTGTAGCCGAAGGTCCGGAGATAGAAGATGATTGGCATAATTTTACCGCGTTAAATCTCCCTGAACATCACCCCGCAAGGGATATGCAGGATACGTTTTACATTCTTAAAAATCCCGACTGGCTTTTACGGACACACACCAGCAGTGTGCAGATCCGCGAAATGGAAAAAGGTAAGTTGCCGCTCCGTATAATCTGCCCCGGTCGTGTGTACCGGAATGAGACGATCAGCGCCAGGGCACATTGTTTTTTTAACCAGGTAGAGGGGTTATATATCGCAGAAAACGTATCATTTGCCGATCTTAAACAAACACTGTATTTTTTCGTGCAGGAAATGTTTGGCGCTGATGTAAAGATCAGGTTTCGTCCATCTTATTTTCCTTTTACAGAACCAAGTGCCGAAATGGACATCAGTTGCCTGATCTGCGGAGGTAGCGGCTGTAATGTTTGTAAAAAAACCGGCTGGGTAGAGATACTTGGTTGTGGCATGGTGCATCCTAAAGTATTGGATAATTGTGGCATCGACAGCAATAAATATACGGGATTTGCATTTGGGATGGGTGTAGAACGAATTGCCATGTTGAGCTACCAGATAAGAGACCTTAGGTTGTTCAGTGAAAATGATCTTAGGTTCCTTAGCCAGTTCGTGGCGGTCACCTGATATGGGCTGGTGCACTGGTTTCCTGTGTTTAAGTAGGCAAACTCCTGACGATGATCATGCCAGAACCGGTGGTTTGAGGTTATCTTTGGCATTATAATTGAAAAATGCCTCATAAACCTTAAACAAACTATTATGAAATTAACCGGATTTACACTGAGCCTCTTTTGCGCTCTTTTTTTCCTGGCCTCCTGTTCCACTTCTAAAGAAGCCCGCTCTTACAAAAATTCAATTGACGGTAAATGGCAGTTGCAGACCCTGACCACGGAGGGAATTATCGGGAAAACAAAAACACAGATCTTAAACGAAGCTGACCTGAATTGTTTTATTGGCAGCAACTGGAGTTTTAACCGAAACAATAGCCTGGGCAGTTATTCGATCAGCCAGAACGCGGGAGAGTGTGTGGCAGTCACCAGGAATATTCGTTGGTCAATATACGAGGCCAAAGATGAACCTAAGTTATTTCAATTTAAAAAATTAGATGATAAACTAAAGCATGTTGAAGAAGGTAACGCCGGTTACCGTTTCACAATACTCAAGCTGGATGATAATACCATGCAGTTGAGAAATGATATCAGTTTCGAAAATAAACCAGCTTCTATCATTTACAATTTTGTAAGAAATTAATTGATCTCCGATGGAGGTCTTTTCACTTAAAAAAAAATTACATGAAAAATATTTTTAGCCATACAACAATTTTTTGCGCTGCAGTTTTGATGATAGCTAGCGGCTGTGACGCTACCAGGAGGATGAGTAAGCAGGATAAGGGCGTAGCGGTAGGTGCTGCAGGAGGTGCAGTGATCGGTGGTATCATAGGCAATAATGTGGGCAACAAGAATAATACTGCTTTAGGTGCTATCATTGGTGCTGCCGTTGGCGGTGTAGCGGGCGGTATCATTGGTGCCAAGATGGACCGGCAGGCCGAAAAAATTAAAACAGAAATACCTGGCGCCAAAGTAGAAAGGATCGGCGAAGGTATACGCGTAACTTTTGATGAGGCTAACCCGGATGGTTCTAAAGCCGGTGTATATTTCGCTACGAACAAATATGATATCACATCCAATTCAAAACTTGCATTGGATAAGCTTATCAAAATATTTAATGAATACCCTGAGACTAATTTACTTGTGGAGGGACACACGGATGATGTAGGTACTGATGCATATAATCTTGGACTGTCTCAGCGCCGTGCAGAAGCGGTAGGAAATTATCTCCGGAACGCTGGTATCGTTTCCTCCAGGCTGATCATTAAATGGTATGGAGAGGCTCAGCCCGTTGCAGATAATGCCACCGCAGCCAATAAGGCATTAAACAGGAGAGTGGAATTTGTGATCACGGCCAATGAAAAAATGAAAGAAGAAGCAAAGGTGGAAGCCGATGCCAAACAATAAGTAAGATTTCTATAGGCTTAGCTGCTATGCAATTTTCGGTCTTATTTGGATGTAACCCAGGTTACCCAAAAGAAATCCCGGAAATAGCATAGCAGTTTTTATTTTTGCGCATGGTAAAAAATATAGGCATAGTGGGTGCCGGCACAATGGGCAGCGGGATTGCCCTGGCAGCGGCACTCAAAAACTTCCCGGTTATCCTGTGCGATATCAACGAAGTGGTGCTGGCCACGGCCAAAGAGAATATTAAAAAAAACCTGGACTTTTTGGTAGGTAAACAGAAGATCACCGCCACCCAGAAGCAGGCGGTTATAGATAATATCCAACTGACTCATGATGTGGATTATTGCAGCGCTGATATTATTATCGAGGCGGTGGTGGAAAAACTTAGTGTGAAGGAAGCCTTACTAACAAAACTCGCCGGCCAAAATGCCGAAACAACGATACTGGCCACTAATACCTCTTCTTTATCTGTATCTGCTATCCAAAAGAATATTCCTGGTCCCGGGAGAGTGATCGGTATGCATTTTTTTAATCCCGCACACGTGATGAAATTGGTGGAAGTTGTGCAGGGCGAAGCAACAACAGCAGCCGCCGCAAAACTGGTGATGGATCTTTGCATCCAAATGGGTAAAACCCCTGTGCTTTGTAAAGATGCACCAGGTTTTATAGTGAACAGGGTTGCCCGCCCATATTACCTGGAAGCCATGTTCCTGGTGGAAAATAATATTGCAACAATAGAAGATATAGATGCTGCAATGGAAGCAACAGGTTTTAAGATGGGGCCGTTCAGGTTGATGGATATGATCGGCATGGATGTAAACCTCAGTGTATCTACCTCCCTGTACGAAGCTTTTGACCACGCCCAAAGATTCAAGCCATCTGTTTTGCAAATTGAAAAAGTGAACAAGGGAGAATTGGGGCGTAAAACGGGGAAAGGATTTTATCTTTACCCAAAATCCTAATCTTATATATTGATTTTGACAAATTCAGATAATAGCAACTCCTTATCATCAAACGCAGAACAGGGCACTGTTTTGGTAACAGGTGGAACAGGTTTGGTGGGTACCACGCTCATCCCCGCCTTATTGGAACAGGGAAAAAAAGTAAAAGCTATTTACAACAAGACGTCACTGCCTTCTTATGCGCATCACAACTT
Organism: Chitinophagaceae bacterium; assembly: GCA_036676685.1. Classification (GTDB taxonomy): domain Bacteria; phylum Bacteroidota; class Bacteroidia; order Chitinophagales; family Chitinophagaceae; genus Ferruginibacter. Next base: position 8,454 of record JAKFCK010000004.1, read on the forward strand.
AACTACCGTAAAATGTGATATCCTGGATGTGATCACGCTGGAAGAAATAATGCAGGACGTCACCCATATTTATCACTGCGCCGGCCTCGTTTCTTTTCAGAAAAAAACAAAACAACTACTGTATAAAATAAATGTGGAAGGTACCGCCAACGTAGTAAATGCAGCATTAGGCGCCGGCGTTAAAAAAATGCTGCATGTAAGTTCAGTAGCTGCCCTGGGCAGGATGAGGGAAACAGAACCTATCACCGAGAAGATGAGCTGGACACCACAGACAAGTAACAGCAAATATGGTGAGAGCAAGTATATGGGAGAAATGGAAGTGTGGCGGGGTATAGCAGAAGGACTGGAAGCGGTGATCGTAAATCCAACAATCATTTTAGGTCCGGGCAACTGGAATGAAGGATCTACCGCCATTTTTAAAACAGTATACGATGAATTCCCTTGGTACACTACGGGAATTACGGGTTTCGTGGACGTTAGGGACCTGGTAAATGCCATGATTTTATTGATGGACTCCCCCGTTAATGGGGAGCGTTTTATCGTGAGCGGCCATAATGAAACTTACCGTAATGTTTTTAACAGTATTGCAAAAGCATTCAATAAAAAAGTTCCGCACCGCGCCGTCACTCCCTGGTTAGCAAATATTGTTACCCGCTTAGAAAAATTCAAGGCAACATTTACCAGCCATGAACCGTTACTTACCAAAGAAACTGCAGCAACAGCAATGGCAAAAGTAAATTTTGATAACAGCAAACTCTTAAGTTTTCTCCCCGGATTCAGTTATTATCCTTTAGCGGACACCATCACAGAGAGTTGCAGGGCATTGCAACAAAAACTTAACAACCAATAACCTATTTTCGGGATCCATTACCAAGAAACCAATCATAATGAAGAAAATTTTTGCTACCCTCTGTCTTACCTTTATTTCGTTGATCGTTTTCTCCCAGTCCTATTATGTAGTTTATGGCAAGGTGCTGGCTGGTGATACCAAACAGCCACTGCAGGGCGCCTCTGTTTTTGCCCAGAACACTACTATTGGCACCGCAACTGATGCTGAAGGTAATTTTAAAATATACCTGCCGGACGGGGGCTATAGTCTCGTGATCACTTATACCGGTTACAACACAGAAAGCAGGCGGATCAGTAACGCTGATGCCAATGATAAAAATATTGTGTTTGAACTCGGCCAGAAAGAAAAAGAAATGGCAGATGTCGCTGTCATAGCTACTTCCGAAGTAAAAAATGGCTGGGAAAAATATGGCGATTTTTTCCTGGACAGGTTTATCGGTCAAACTGTGAACAGCAGTGGTTGCACGATAAAAAATAAGGAGGCGGTAAAATTTTATTTTTCCAGGAAAAGAAACAGGCTCAAAGTAATGGCAACTGAACCCTTGCAGCTGGAAAATCAATCGCTTGGGTATACGATAAAATATGCACTGGATTCTTTCACACATGAATACAATACGCAGGTAAGCCTTTATACAGGTTACCCATTGTTTGAAGAAATGCCCGCCGCTGATTCTGCACAAAAAATGAAATGGACGTTGGCAAGGGAGCAGGCTTATAAAGGCTCCATGCTGCATTTTATGAGAAGCCTCTACAATAAGACACTGGTGCAGGAAGGTTTTGAAGTGCAATTCGTTGTAGATATCAACGAGAAAGAAACCGCGATCCCGTTAAAAGACTTTTATGGCGCCTTTAATTATAAAAAAGACGATAGTACTTTGCTGGTGGAGGTACGCCCCAATCAACAAAGGGTAGGCGTTATATATTTTAAAGAAAAGCCGGCTGCTAAATTTACAAACCTGCACCCGGATGAGCCTTCAGATTTTCAATTTTCGATAGTATCGTTTTTGCCAAACGAGTCGCTCGGCATAGAGCAGAATGGTTATTATTTTGAACAAAATGATATTGCTGTCAGCGCCTACTGGACCTGGGATAAGATGGCTGACCAGTTACCATACGATTATAATATCCCAAAAGTGCAGGAGGTTCAGGAGGTTCCACACGTTGAGGAGGTTCCAAAGGTTCAGGAGGTTCCAAAGGTTCAAGAAGTTCAACGTTGAACGGTTGTCCGGCACGAGGCGGAGAGTAGGTCAACTATTCAGGCGATTCAACTTTTATTGCCCATAACTTTATCCCAAAGCTGGGGGATTCGTTTTACCCAGATCATTTCTCTTTTCACTACACTGGCTTCCTGTGCAGGGGCACCCCAATAAGTTTTATTTCCCTCCAGGTCTCCGCTTACCCCGGTGCGGCCAAGCAACACAGCATTTTCACCGATAGTGAGTGTTTTGTTTACAATCACACCTCCCCAAAGCGTTACGCCATCTTTGATCGTGACTACCCCTGCCACCACCACATTAGCAGCAAACAAACAATTTTTTCCTACAACAGTATCATGCCCGATGTGGACCATATTGTAAAACTTGGTTCCACTTCCAATTAAGGTATCATGGCTTACGCCTCGGTCGATGGTGCAGTTGGCGCCGATCTCTACATTATCTTCTAAAACAACCCTGCCGCAACTAGGCATTTTTTTGTACCAGCTTTCCCGGTCTTTTTTTGTGTTGTAGTAAAATGCGTCACCGCCAATAACAGTACCTGCCTGTATCACCACGTTGTCACCAATAATGCAATGGTCCATCACGGAAACATTGGGGTGCAGGATACAATTTTTTCCAACCTGCACATGATTGCCTATAAAGGCAGAAGGATAAATATAGGTTCCTTCGCCAATGACAGCGCTGTCACTGCCTCACTCTTTTCGCGGCGGTTCACGAACCACCCCGCCTTGCCGGGAATGACGCTCGCCTTCCGCGAAAGCATGGAGGGCGAAGACATCTACGAGCACGGCGGCGACTGGCAGGACTACAGCAACTCCCTTTACCTGGACCGGAAGTCGCGCACGGGACTGTTCGCGGTTTTCTCGACTGGGGACGGAACGAGAACGGCGACGGACCTCTGGTCCATCGTGAGGCCAACGCTTCCGACACGACCCGCACGGTTCACTTTCGCGCAGTCGGTGTCCGCAACGCGCGCCGCACTGTGCTCCGATGTA
>JAKFCK010000005.1:0-2105 GCA_036676685.1 Chitinophagaceae bacterium
ATATGGCTGCCCTCTGTAAGGTCGATGTTCACATATTTGATCCCGCTTACAGACGTCAGGTTTAGGACCACATCGGCCACATAGACTTCCGCACCTGTACTACCCATTTGCTCAGCTAAGTAAGTAGCGTTTTTTATAACGGTGTAAATAGTGTCACCGCTGATCTTTATCTTTTCCAGGTAAACATTTTCGTATAACTCGTTCAGGCCTTTAATTAATGTATCCACATTTTGTAGCGTAGGGCCGGCCGCGGTGTTCCTGATCTTTTTGTAATCGGCGGTTGCCTTCCAGATATATAATTTTGACTCCGGGTTCACCGAAGGCCTTTGATTTTCAATCATCACCGTATCCTCCCGGGATTCCTGGCCGGCGACCGTTTCGTCACTTTCGTTTTTTGGGTTGCACCCAAAAAAAATCAGCACAAATAACAAGGCGACATTGTATTTCATTGGACAAAGGAAAGAAAACATCAGAACGAAACAACAGGAAAACCTTCTTATTTTTGGGCCTTATGAAATTTAAGGATATTCTATATAAAATCACTCATTGGGAAACCTGGCATTACGTCGTAAAATATATTCCGCTTTCACCTGTCTGGATCTGGTACTGCATACGGTCGCGCAACCCCTGGTTTTTTACACCGTCTAACCCAACACTTACATTTGGTGGTTTTGAAGGAGAAGGAAAAAAAGAAATGTATGAACAACTGCCCCCGGGAACTTACCCGAGGACGATATATATAAATCCTTCTTTTTCTTTTGAGCAACTGGAGCAATATTTAGCCGAGCATAATTTTGATTATCCTTTCATTGTGAAACCCGATATCGGCATGATGGGTTTCATGGTTCGTAAAATCTCTCATCCGGAGCAGCTTCGAAAATACCACAGTACCCTAAGGGTCCAGTATATCGTGCAAACACTTGTGGACTATCCCATAGAAGTGGCCATTTTTTATTACCGGTTACCCTACCATAAAAAAGGTACCGTGTCCGGAATGTTGAAAAAAGAGCCAGCATATGTCATCGGCAATGGCAGGGATAATTTACTGGAGCTTATGCAAGCCAACAGGAATATCAGGTTCAAGCTGGAAGATATAAAAAACCGCAACCAGGAACAGCTGCACCAGGTCTTACCAGCAGGCCAGCGATTTAATCTTTCATTGGCAAGCAACAGGAGCCAGGGCGGCCTGGTAGAGGGCATCGATCACGAGATTGATGAAAACCTGCAGCAGCAGTTAGATAGCTGGAGTCATTATTCCGGCAAATTTTTTTACGGCAGGTATGATATAAAATGCGCCAGCGTGGAGTCGTTGAAGCAGGGCAAAGAGTTTTATATTTTGGAATTTAATGGTGCCGGTGCAGGTATCCAGCATATCACCGCGAATAACTACACCTTAATCCAGGCATTAAGTATTATCCTCCATCATTGGAAAATGATGTTCCGTATAGCACATTATAATCGTAAAAACGGGGTAAAACACTGGGGTGCCATCGAGGGGGGCAAATTTTTAAATGCTGCGAGAAAAAATCTCATGATGCTTAAAAAGATGGATGCTGAATTTCCCTCTTTCTGATATACCCCCAAACTTCCTGCCCAATTGTATTTAAAAAATCGGGAATAATAATTGCATTTATCCTGGTTAGATTATATCATCAAACAACGAACATGAAAAAAATCACTTACAATTGCTGCCTTATCGCAATGCTCTTTTTATTCAATACCTGCGCCCGTAACCCGGTTACCGGCAAACGCCAGGTAGTATTAATGAGCGAGGCACAGGAGATCGCCATGGGACAGGAAGCCGACCCACAGATAGTTGCTCAGTATGGCTTATACGACGATAAGGGCCTGCAGGCTTTTATTACAGAAAAAGGAAAAGCAATGGCTGCAATTTCTCACCGCCCCAATTTAAACTATGAATTTAAAATTGTGGATTCAGAGATTCTGAATGCATTTGCTGTTCCGGGTGGTTATGTGTATTTCACGAGAGGCATCATGGCTCATTTTAATAACGAAGCAGAGTTTGCGGGTGTACTCGGCCACGAGATTGGCCACATTGCTTACCGCCACACGGTTGTACAGCAGAGCAAACAGCTTTTCGGTCA
>JAKFCK010000006.1:0-17760 GCA_036676685.1 Chitinophagaceae bacterium
ATGACATCTTCAGCAACCAGATGCAGCCTAATATTTACCTGGATAATGTGGGTAATGAAACCAGCCGTGTGATCTACAACATGATCGCCCCAACGGATATTAACCTGTATTCTTTTAAAGCCGACTATGAACAAAACTTTAAAAAGGGCAAACTTGGTGTTGGTGGTAAGATCGGTTTTGTAAATACGGATAATGATTTTCAGCGTTTTAATGTTTATAGCAGCAGTAAAATACTCGATACATTACGAAGTAACCGCTTTCAATACGACGAGAATATCAATGCACTCTATGTGAATTACAACCGGGGTTTTAAAGGATTTATGGTACAGGCAGGTGTGCGTGCAGAACACACAGATATTACCGGGCAGTCTACCGGGCACAAATTGTTAGGCAGTAACTACCAGGCCTACGATTCTGTGTTTACCCGTAACTACATAGACTTTTTCCCCAGTGTGGCCATAACGTTTAATAAGAATCCGAAAAATCAATGGGGCTTCAGTTACAGCCGCAGGATTGACCGGCCGGCTTACCAGGACCTGAACCCGTTTGAATTTAAATTGGATGAGTATACTTTCATGAAAGGGAATACCAACCTGAGGCCCCAATACACCAACAGTTTTGGTATAACCAACAGTTACAAATTCAAATTGAATACAAGGCTGAATTATAGTCATGTTACAGATATTTTTGCGCAGCTCATAGATACAGCGGAACTATCGAAATCATTTATGAGCAAGCAAAACCTGGCCACCCAGGATATTGTGAGCCTGAATATCAGTTACCCCTTCACTTACAAAAAGTTTTCTTCTTTTGTGAACTTCAACAGCAGTTATTCAGCTTACAAAGCTGATTTTGGAGAAGGCAGAAAAGTGGATGCGGATGTATTCAGCTATAACGTATTTGCACAAAACAGTTTGAAGATCGGGAAAACATGGACTGCAGAAATGAGTGGCTTTTATTCTTCTCCTTCTATTTGGGCCGGAACAATGAAGAGCAGTGCTATGGGCGGTTTGGATATGGGCCTGCAAAAACAAATTTTCAAGAACAAAGGCACTATCAAGGCTTCTATGAGCGATGTATTAAAAACAATGCGTTGGAAAGGGGTGAGTGATTTTGCCGGGCAAGTGATGCGTGCAAGCGGTCGCTGGGAAAGCAGGCAGTTCAAATTAAACTTCAGCTATCGTTTTGGTAATGCACAGGTGAAGGCTGCCCGCCAGCGTAAAAATGCCATTGAGGAAGAAAACAAAAGAACGCAAGGTGGTGGGGGCGGAATCGGTGCAGGGGGGCAATAGGTCAATAGGTCAATAGGTCAATAGGTCAATAGGTCAATAAGTCAATAAGTCAATAGGGCAATGGGTGAATGGGTCAATAAGTCAATAGGTCAATAGGTCAGTAAGGTAATGGGGTAATTATTGGTTTATAAATGACGCATATAAATATTAAAAGGCAAAGAATACTTCTTTGCCTTTTTTTATGAACAAGCAAAACAAAAAATTATTGAAAGAATTTTTTGGTGTACCCGGACTTTTGTCCTGCGTTAGTATAGGTACGGAAAAACTCATCCGCAGAAATTGTCCCGCTACCCTTAATTAGAAAAACGACCAATAATACCAGGGCGAGTAAACTCAACGCCAGTTCGGGGTTGCTAAAACGGATGCCGTCTTCTATGTTCACAAAAATAATAGCGCCAATGATGAGCGGGATCTGTAGTATGGCAATCCATCTTGTAAAAAGGCCGACGATCAGAAACACCCCACCCAGGAGATTAAAATAAGTAATAAAAAATGCAATTGCTGTCACATTTTTATTAAGGATGTCAAATCCCGGTGTTTGCAGCATCGCTGTGAGTGAGGCACTATCCTGGAAAAAGGAAATACCTTTGAGCAAAATAATGACCCCAAGAAATACCCTGAGTAAAGTAAGCCATTTCGGTTTATAGCCTTCGTAAGTTGGTTTGTGATCGGTGGCGAGTTCCATAACATTCAGGTTTAATGATGGAAATTTTTGTTACGAACCGTGGCTGGTAGAAGGGCTGTTTAGGAACTACTAATTTACGACATTAAGCAGCAGGAAACAAGCACAAATCAGGCGGGCAGGCTATCCACCGGTAATTTGCCTAAATCCCGTTTTTTTAAAAGTTAACATTAAAAGCTGAAAGCCTATATTATCTTTGTGTAATTAATAATAAACAAGTTATGAATAGTAAAAAAAATAAACAAAAGGAAACTGCAACGCTGCTGTATCACAAAATCGGTATCGCCCTGGCGGATCTGAAGGATGGCGTTAAGGACAAAAAATTTGACAAAATTCTGCAGAATGCCAGCAAGATGTTGGCAAAAGACCTTTTAGATGCAGCCGGTAAAGCTTCGGACAAAACGGATAAGAAAAAGAAATCTGCCAAAGTAGGTGCCAAAGCAGCTGGCAAAAAAGACCGGGCAAAAAAAGCCAAAAAAAATAAAGATATCGGCCTGATCTCTGCGCCTAAAATGAATAATATTCCCGCGCCGGCAGAAGTTCAGCCAGCGTCGGAAAACATTGTTCCGTAATTTTCTCAAGTACTACTTTAATTTACAGCCACTTTTCAGTGGCTGTTTATTTTAAAGGCCAACTTCCGCCCATTATCCTGCGGCCGCCTGTAAGTTGCCGGTAACCCACACACGTTCCTATCTTAACGTCCCTATCTCAGCCTAATGCGTGATTGAACCATCTATTGAATATCCCGCATCATTTGCATCCCGGGGATTAAAAAATCCGGAGAAATGGTAGGTACCTGTTGCATTTTCAAATTTTCCTCTGCCCCCCACGAATATTCCCTCTCCACAGAAATTGATCCTTGTTTCAGATTCCACCACTGCTGTAGATGCTGTAGTTGTAGATAAAAAAACAGCATCACCCCGATGGTTGTAAAGAACTGACCATACAACATGGCCGTTAACTTCTGCGGGTAACTGCAACCAGTTAATTATGATCGCAAGTGGTGCAAAATCATTTGGCTGGATGAGCGGCAATGGGGCTCCCGGGTATAAAACAGGATAATTGTGAGCATCCAGTAACGGTGCTGCAATTGTCCCGGCAGGTGGTTGCTGTCCATTGCTGCTATACGCCAATTGGTTAAACCAGGTACCCACATTTCCCATTTGTGTAGCCGTGCCCGCCCCTCCCCCGGGGACATTGGCGAAAGATAACTGGCCCGGCATTCCAGGTACAGGCGCAGGAGTCGTCGGGCTGATGCGATACCAGGTTTTGGCGTTCATCTTGAATGGTTTTGTTACTGTTGCCCGAAGGAACTGTGTGTTATAGTCGGGCTCGGGAGTGACTTCTTTATTACATCCGCCGGTGATTAAAAAGAAAAGAATGAGTGCACTCCATAGTTTGATTGACTTAGACATTATTCGTGATGTTCCGCATCCTGGCTGCAATTGCAGGCTTGTACAATATCAGTGGTGTTATTGTTTGGATATTCCGTGGATAAATTATTGTAAATCTTTATTTCTGCAGATTTGCATTTTTTTAAAACCTGGTCCTACGTTGTCGCGTTACTGTTATATGGGAAACGAATACACAGCATAAAAAAAGCCTGTTTGAGAAATCAAACAGGCTTTTCCTATGATATGAGACAGTTTAATAACTTATACTACCATCAATCGCATACTCTCCATCGTTCAGATCATTCGGATTCAAGTATCCCGTGAAGTGATAGGTACCGGAGGCATTTTCGAATTTGCCCCTACCGCCTACAATAATTCCGTCTCCACTGAAGCTGATCTTGCCATCGGACTAAACAACTGATGTGGAAGGTCCTGACATAGCCAGGAACACAGCGTCTCCGCCAGCGTTATAAACAACAGACCATATTACATTTCCGTTGATGGATGTTGGTAATTGCAACCAGTTTATGACGCTCGTGACTGAGCGAAGGCCATCCTGGGGATAGGTACTCGCTTCTACAAGAGGAGCGGCTACAGTACCCGTCCATGGCGCTTCCCCGGTAGGGCTAAAAGCAAGCTGGTTGAACCAGGTGCCGATATTTCCCATATTCAAAGCTGTACCGGAGCCTGCACCGGGAAGGTTAGCGAATGACACTGCGCCAGGCACCTCCGGGACGGAAGCGGAGGGAGTATTGTTGATGCGATACCTTGTCTTCGCACTCATTCGAAATTGTTTTGATACGGGGGCTTCGGTTTTTGAGGGTTTGCCACGAAGAGACTGTTCGTTGAACTCGGGTTCGAGGGCCACTTCCTTTGAACATGCACTAGCAAGTAGAGATACGGAAATAAGGGTGTCCCAGAGTGTAGTAGAATTTGACATAATTTTCGGATTAATTTTTAAATAAATATCGTAGGACGTCAGGAAACGGTCTTTTGGGAGGAGGATGGATTCAGAATGATAGCAGTGGTGAAAAAACAAAAGCCCTGCAATTTTGAAGTGGCAGGGCGATGAAACATTTATCCCGGTTATTGAATCCCGCCTATTTTTCTTTTGAAGTAGATTTGCCAACGTCAGCTTTATAAATTAATAAAGTTTGTTTTACGCCGGTGAAAACAACATTGTTGGTACCCGGCACTACGGCAACAGTTTTTTTAACAACCACATGGCCATTTACATTAAACAATTCAATCATCGCCTGGCCTTGTTCCGGAGAGTTGACCTGTAGAGAGAAATTACCCGTGTGTGGATTTGGGAACACCCTAGTGGTCAACAGCGTTGGACGCACTGGTGCCCCGGTTGCTTTAGTTGGTTTAACGAGGTTGTTTACAATGGCAGGAGTTGTTACAGCGTGCTGGTAACAGTCAGGCGACTGGCTTCCTCCACTAATGCTGATATAGTAGGTGGTGTTCACATCTATGATCCAAACAGTATAATTTCCTGCGGGCAACTAGGTGAAGACCGGGTCAGCCCCGAAGTTGATTCCATCTTTGTTATATACATAAGGTATCGCACTGCCGGAACCCGCGAATGAAATTATACCCTGGTTCAGGCACCTGTTATGTTGGTTTTGGTAGCGGCAAGACTTACCAGGCTTGCGGGCTGCCTGATGGTATAGGTCCTGGTGACGAAGGGATGCGGACTAAATAACGGTAAGGCCAAATTGAAAACCCCTCAAAGGAAGTCATTCAATCGCGGAACAACAACACCAGGAACCAGGTATATTTAGCAGGAACTATTTTAATATTTTTTCCCTATACCCCCAGCCAACCAGTTGCTGTGTATTATTCATACCGGTTTTTTTCAACATATTCCTGCGGTGGGTCTGAACGGTTGATGTGGAAATAGTGAGTACTTTACCAATTTGTTCACTGTTATTCCCGGAAGCCACCAACTCGAGGATGGTTAATTCCCGTTTGCTCAAAACCGTGTTCATTGCATATTTCATATTATTCTACCTCCTTATACCAAAGATTGACAAAGCTGCAAAGAATCACAATACCTAGTTCTAAGTAATTATTTTGGCCGGACTTTTCCTGTTTGTATGTCAATTCACCCGCGTATGGTATCCCGAATGGCTTGCTACGTGCGGATAGACCGTGATTTCACCCTTTTTTTAAAATGAGATTTTGGTGAAAGCAAACGATCTTTTTATTTGTTATCTTGACCACTAATGCCTCTACCAAAACTTACTATCGTCATTTTAACCATCTTCCTGCTTCACAAAACCCAGCCAGCATTCTCGCAGGTGGGGGTTGCTTCTCCATTTTATTTATACGAGGATAGTTCAAAGACCCTGGGTCCCGGGGAAGCCGCCGGTTTTTTTCGAATTGGAAAGTTTAACAAGCTGCAGACCACCGAAAAAAACGTGGGTTTTACCAGGTCTGTCTTTTGGCTGGCCTATTTGAACCCTTCAACAAAAGCTCCTGATTCTTTATTATTGTTTATTGGCCACCAGCATATCAACCGGATACATTTTTATTATGTAGCAGATACCGGGATCGTACTTCAATGGGTAACAGGAGATTATTACCCGTTCCCGCAACGCCCGGTGGATGCAACGGGTTTTTATTTTCCTACCAGGGAAAAAGGGCTTTACCTTGCCAGGATTGATAAATCCAATGAGTCTCTCCAACTATCCTTTGCCGTTAGTTCCCATGTAGATGTGCTTAAGACAGAAAGTTACAAGAACACGATAATGGCTCTTTTTACGGGGATGATATTTTTGTTGGTCATTTTCGGGCTCTACCTTTTTATTATGTCGGGCGACCGGATATACATTTTTTACATCTTATATATGACGACCGGCTGGTTGTGGGTGTTGGCCAACTCCGGTCACGGGTTCCAATACCTGTGGCCTAACCAACCCTGGTTTGCAAGCAAAGCCAGGCCTGTATTTGCTATAGCTCCCCTTATCTTTTCTATGCTTTTCCTGAAGCGGTACATTGGTGGTATACAAAGCAAGCGGACGCTCTTGCTGGTAAAAAGTGTGAACTGGACCTTATTCGCATGTATCGTATGCATTTTTTTATTTAAAGAGGACGGGTACAACTCAAGCTGGTGGTATTACATCCAGTATTTTATTCCTTTGGTGTCGCTATTTTTTGTGGTCATCACGCTTAGTGTGCTGGTTACGGCGGTGGTAAAAGGAAACAGGCTGGCCATGTTTTACCTTGCTGCCATAGGCGTGTTGTTTGTGTTTGTTATGCTGCAGGTATTATTTTCCCTGGGTAAACTGGAAGGTTCGGATAATTTTTTTAGTTTTTTCGGACTGTCGGTCGGGTTTGTCATGGAAGCAATTATTCTTACGGCAGGCTTAGTGTACAGGTTTAATCAATATCGCCTGGAAAAAGAGAATCTCCTCATCAGGATTAATAAACAACAACAGGAGAACACGCGCATGCTCATAGAGGTACAGGAAGCCGAAAGAAGCCAGGTGGCCAACCAACTGCATGATGTGGCAGGGTCTCTTTTATCCGCCGCCCGGTTAAATCTCACCAGCCTGAAAGAAAAAAACGGGGCATTGAACGAAAAATCAGTTTTCCATTTGCATAAAACAGAGGAAGCCATTAGTATGGTCTCTGATATGGTGCGCAACCTCAGCCATGCACTAAGCCCGGTGATGCTGGATAAAGTTGGGTTTAAAGCATCGCTTGAAAAAATAATTTCGATTGTAAATGCTTCCGGGAAAATAAAAATTGAATTGATCGTCACCGGTTTTGATTCATATGATCCTACCCTGGGTAAATATTATACCGCCCTGTACAGCATTATTTATGAATTACTCAATAATATTGTGAAACATTCCGGTGCAAAAAATGTGCTCTTGCAGGTAAGCAATTACGAGGATTGTTTTACCCTTATTTCAGAGGACGATGGCATCGGGATGGAAGTAAATAAAATTGGCAAAATGAATAGCCTTGGGCTTTCAGGTATCCAGGCCAAGATTGATTTTTTCGGAGGCATGATAGCTTTCGACCACAACCAGCCAACGGGCCTGGTAGTCACAATTGAAATACCCTATAACTATGAAAAAATTTAAAATCGTACTGGCAGACGATCACCCCTTTTTGCTGGAAGGAATAGCCAACATTTTGAAGGATCAACCACACCTGGAGATAGCTGCGACGGTAAAAGACGGTTTTGGACTGATGAAAATGATGCCGGTACACAATCCCGATATTGTTTTGCTTGACCTCAATATGCCGGGTTATGACGGATTGGTGTGCCTGAAGAAAATAAAAGCAAGTTACCCTCATACAAGGGTCATCGTGCTTACGAGCTACAACCAGCCCGAACTGGTGGAGGAAATAAAAAAGTTGAAGGGGGATGGTTACCTGGTAAAAGATGCATCGGCACAGCACCTCCTGGAAGCGATAAGGAAGGTTTTAGACGATAAAAAATATTTCCCCGAACCTGTCCTAACATCCGGGGGTGGCAGTGCATTTTTTGCTGATGGATTTTTGAAAAAATATTCCCTTACAAAACGGGAACTCGATATCATCCGCCTGGTTTGCCGGGAAATGAGTACAAAAGAAATGGCAGCCGAATTATTTCTCAGCGAGCTAACCATCAACACCCACCGCCGCAATATTCTGCGTAAGCTTGATCTGAAGAATGTGGCAGGGTTGGTTAATTTTGCAAAGGAACACCAGCTTACTTAACGTCTCTTTTAATCCATTACTTCATAGATCATCATGGGGGCGGCTTTGTTCTTTAACATCACTTCACCTACGGGGCGACAGTTGAATGATTCTTTCAATTTCTGGTAGGCACAATCATTCACCACAATCTGGCTTTCTGTTGCTGCTGATTGCAGCCGCTGGGCGATATTTACGGTATCTCCTATAACCGTATAATCTAAACGGCGTAGGCTGGCTGACCCAATATTCCCGGATATCATTTCCCCGCTGTTTATGCCGATAGAAATGCGGGGTGTAAAAGTGCCATTGTGCGCACCCGCAGGTAATTTATTTACACTGGTCTTAATCGCTATGCAGGCATCCACCGCCCTGTCCAGGTGATAGTCCCCGCGAAAAACCGCCATTACAGAGTCGCCAATGAACTTATCAATATGCCCGCCCTGGGTGATGATCTCCTTCACCATCAGGTCAAAATAACTATTCAGTAATTCTACTACAACGTCCGGATTTTCTTTTTCACTGATGGACGTGAAACTGCAGATGTCTATGAAAGCAACGGTTGCTTCTATGGTCTCATTGGCAACAAGGGAGGATTCAAATTCCTTGCTATCCATAAAACTTAGGACAGCATTGTCAACATACATTTTAAGGATATTATTTTCCTTGATGGCTTTTATGGTTTGCCTGAGTTCCATTACCTGTAAAATCGTTTTCTCCATGGTTAACGACAGGTCCTCAAAATTGATCGGTTTGGTGATAAAGTCAAATGCACCCCTGTTCATAGCTGTACGGATATTATCCATGTCACCGTATGCAGAAACGATCACGGATTTTATCAGGGGGCTGCTTTCTTTCAGCCTGCTTAACAATGTGAGGCCATCCATCTCGGGCATATTGATGTCACTTAATACAATATCCACATCGGGATGTAATTGAATTTTATCAAGCGCCTCTTTACCATTTGCCGCAAAAATAAATTCGTATTGCTGGTCCCTTATCTTCTGCCGGAACTTCTGCTTGATGAGCATTTCCAGGTCTGCTTCATCATCGGCTACTAATATCTTTGTCATCAGCTTACTGTTTTAAGTTTGTCTTTTAAAAGGGTGAAATCTACAGGTTTGGTGAGAAAATCATCTGCCCCGAGTTCCTTAGCTGAATTGAAGTTTTCTGCGTCACCATAAGCAGTGATCATCATCACAACAGGCGGTGGCTTGTGGTATTTTTGTTTGATATGTGCCAGTAAGTCAAGTCCGCTCATGCCGGGCATGTTGATGTCCGACAGGATCAATACCGCTTCATGTTCATGTTGGTTGAGGTAGGAGATGGCTTCCTCGCCGGAAAAGGCAAAAACAAATTTCATTTCCTCACTTCTTATCTCCTTCCTGAACCGCTGCTCAAAAAGGGTTTGTACATCTCTTTCATCATCCACTACTAATACTTTCATGAGTGTTATGTTTAAGGTTATTTGGGTAATGTAATTGTAAATGTGGCGCCCTGGCCTTCTTCATTCTGTACACTTAATTCGCCGCCATGCCCTTTTGTTACTATATCGTAGCTCATGCTAAGCCCCAGGCCTGTGCCTTCGCCGGAGGGTTTTGTGGTAAAAAACGGTTGAAATATTTTATCTAATACTTTTTGTGGAATACCATTACCGTTATCACATACAGAAATCAAAACCCCCAAATCCCCTAAAGGGGGCTTAAGCAACTTCGTGTTTACTGTTACTGTTGGCTCATAATCTTTTGAATTATTGTTTTTCTTTTCCGCCACGGCATAAAATGCGTTTGTTATTAAATTCAGTATCACCCGGCCAATATCCTGGGGAATGATGTTGATGTTACCTATACTTTCGTCATAATTGGTTTTTAAGGTTGCATTGAAGGTTTTGTCTTTGGCACGCAGGCCATGATATGCTAATCGCAAATATTCATCAGCCAATGCATTAAGGTTGGTTGGTTCTTTGATGCCGCTGCTGCTGCGGCTGTGTTGCAACATTCCTTTCACAATTGCATCCGCACGTTTCCCGTGTTGGTTTATTTTGTCTTCATTGTCGATGATATCTCTTACCAGTGCTCTAACTTCAGTTGAATTGCCTTTTGCGATTTCTTCTATCAGTTCTATCAGCAACTCTTTATTTAACTCTGAAAAGTTATTCACGAAGTTTAAAGGATTTTGAATCTCGTGTGCAATGCCGGCGGTTAGTTCTCCCAATGATGCCATTTTTTCGGATTGGATCAGTTGAGATTGCGTAGCTTTTAGTTCACGGATGGAATGGAGAAGTTCTTCAGTCCTTTCATCAACCAGCCGTTTTAGTTCCGTATTCTTATGTTGCAGGGCTTTTAATGGCCATGATTCGCCGTCTGTAACCTGGGCAGATGGTTCAGAAGCATGCAGGTGCACTGCTCTCCAACGATCATCCTCCCAGTGGAATACTACTGTGCGGCGGATAAAAATCCCGTGTTCTTCATCATCAATCCAGAACCTGGCTTCACTTAACCCATGAACAATTCCTGTGTGTTCCCATACTGTAGCAATGGGTTCCTCGTAATGAACCACGATCTTTTCCGGCATCTGGCCGGTCTCCACCCCAAAGATCTTTTCCATATATTCTCCAAGGTTAAAAAACACTTCATGCTTAGAAGTGCCAAATCCTTGTATACCTGCTGACATCAGGTGTGCGAGGTCCCGGTCTGCATGATCACCACGATGAAGTATCGCTTCCAGTAATTGTTGATGGGTTTTCAGCAGTAATTCCTTTTTGTCGTCATTTATCATATCCGGCCTTTGTTGTTATCATTTTTTTGTGCATTATTATCAATTCCTCAATCATTCTTCAATCCTTTGATAACCACATTTCCTGTGCCTTTTGGATCGCAGGGGTACGCAAATTCTCTTTTCCAGGTTTTGGCATTATTGATGATTGCATAAAATTGATCCAGGTATTGTTTGACCCATTTTTTATATTTTGGTTCCAACAAATCACAATCACTATACAGGCTATAAATATCCTTTTTTAACCTGTTATAATGTGCAATAACGGGTTCAAAAAGTTGCTGGTTATGAACACAATAACCCCTGTAGCGACGTTCTCTTACTGAAACCATTTTAAGCAACTCCGCCGGATGGGCGTAAGGGCAGTCAACCATTCCGGCATGATCAAAATCATAAGGCACAGGTAGAGGAGTTGCACCTGAGTCATTCGCTATTAATTTTATGTTCTGAAGATATTGTACAGACCAGTCCGTATTACCAACAAGATATTGAAAAACTGCCAAAGTAAGAAAAGCTTCCGGCTGTATCTTCTCCGGTTGTAACCTTTTCACAACAGGGATACAGGAATTTCTTTTTGCCATTTGTTTTTCTTCCTCCAGCAGGATACCATAAAAGGGGGGCGGTTGTTTTTTATTCCTGTCATCCTCCAATTGTACTTTCACCAGCCTGGTCCTGAAACTGAGGGGTGTCACCAGGTTGTAAATTCTGTACAGCAACCATTCCCGCACAATATACTCATCGCCCCGGCATGGCATGACCAGTTTTAATCTGGACTGTTCGCTAAAAATGGAGGAAGGCTGACCTGCTTTTTTAGGAAACTGGATCAACAGTGGGGGATAGTCGCAATTTCCTTTTATTTTTCTGAAATGCCCCCTTGTTTTTACGGCCACGGGCAGTTTTATTTCGCTGCCCCCGGTTTTGTTATATGACAACACAAGCGGGTAACTTTTAGGGTTATCTGTCCTGTCATTTAATAATTCCTTAAGATTTCCTGCCAGGGTGATATGTAACACGTTGTCCGTTTCAAATAAGTAAGTTTCCTGTGAGGGCTGCCTGATATTTGCTGATGTTGACACAGGTGTTTGGACTTGTGCCGGTGACCCCTTATCACCGGGGCTAAGACAACTAAACGCGAGACATAGCCGATAGATTAAATATACTTTCATTTTTTGGGGAGTTTAGAAGGTATCTTAATTTGGGAACCCTTTCTTTTAAGCACGGAAAATTCGATGGACAGTCCTTCACAGATAATGTAAAAAAAGATAGACAAACCAGGAGATATTTCAAACTAGCATTTATTTGCCGGTAGTTGTAGTGATAAATTGACTAGCTTAAATTTGTCTGGATCACAGAACTTCACGGATGGACGGATTTCTCTGATATTTCCTACGGTTTTGTTCCATCTTTTGATCGCTTTAACTCCCGCCCGGATGAACCAAGCCTGGTAGGGGTGATTCAGGCAGCAGGTAATTGAAAGATAAACTCACTGCCTTCCCCTTCCCTGGTTTCCACTTTCAAATCGCCACCATTTGCTTTTACAATATCATAACTCAAACTCAGTCCCAAACCTGTTCCCTGCCCGGTCGGTTTGGTAGTGAAAAAAGGTTGAAAGATCTTGTCCAGTACTTCTTGAGGGATGCCATTACCGTTGTCTTTCACAGAAACCGAAACCCCCAAACCCCCTTCCCGATCCCGATCGCTATCGGGACGGGATGTTCCAGAAGGGGGCTTCAGCAATTTCGTGCTAAGTGTTACTATTGGCTCATACCCCGGGGAACTATTTCTTTTCTTTTCTGCTATTGAATAAAATGCGTTCGTAATTAAATTCAGGATCACCCGACCGATATCCTGTGGAATGATATTGATATTGCCAATACTTTCATCATAATCAGTTTTTAAGGTAACATTGAATGATTTATCTTTTGCCCTTAGACCATGATAAGCGAGGCGTAAGTACTCATCTGCTAAAGCATTGATATCTGTTTGTTCTTTTTGTCCACTGCTGCTGCGGCTGTGCTGCAACATTCCTTTTATAATTCCGTCGGCCCTTTTACCATGGTGATTTATTTTTTCTAAATTCTGTATCACATCATGCATAATTTCCCTGGCTTCTTCGGTATCGCCTTTTTCTATGGCTTCCCTCATTTCATCGAGCATCTCCCTGCTCACTTCACTGAAGTTATTCACGAAGTTTAACGGGTTTTGAATCTCATGGGCAATGCCGGCGGTGAGTTCGCCCAATGAAGCCATCTTTTCGGATTGGATGAGTTGAGCCTGGGTGGACCTGAGATTGGAGAGTGTGTCGTTTAGAACCCTGTTTGCCTGTTGCTTTTGTTTGTTATTCCGATAAAGGATAAAGGTAACCAGCGCAAAAACAAACAAGCCGCAAAGCATGGCATAGCCGATGATCCTGTTTTGGCGAGCTTTATTTTCTCTTTCCATATTCTGCAAACGCATTTGCTCACGAAATGAAAGATTTTGAAATTCAGCCAGGCTGTTTATCCTGGCCTTGTATAAGGTGCTTTTGGTTGATAGCGCGAGCCCTTGATATTTATAGGCGCTGTCAGGTTTATTGTTCAATTCAAATGCCCGATAGACATTTTCATAGGCCATACCTTTATCAACCGTTGAAAGGGAAACAGAACCTAATATTTCCATAAGTTTTTGAAATTTGACGGCATAAAAAAGAGCGGAGTCTTTGTCATTCTCTTCTAAATAATAGTTGGTTAGCTGAAAATAATTTTGGGCTAATCCACCCTTGTTACCGGATTCGATTCCTTCCCTGATGCCCCTGTAAAAAGCCTGTCTTGCAAGTTCCTTATTATTTTTTTTAAGATGGAGTAAGCCTGAATAAGATAAGACGGCAGCCAGGTAACTTCGCTGGCCTGATTGAATGGCGATCCGCTCAGCTTCCTGCTCGAACAGTAGTGCGGAATCTAACCTGTTCAAATCCAGGTAAGTCCTCCCCAATCCCAAATTGGCTAAAATTATCCGGGTGGGGTTATTGACCATTTTTCCTAATGCTAAAGCTTGTTTGTAATGAAAGATCTGTTGTTCTGCATTTTGTGTTGGGGTCATTAATGTTGCATAGATATGGTGGGCAAGAGACAGGGTTGATAATTTGGCCTTTTCCGGATCTTCATGGATCCAATTGTTTTTTTCAACATTCACTTTTTCAATTACAGAAAAGGCCTTTAATAAATCCTGCAATGAAGCCGCATACCTCATACTGATTATTCGCTGGTAGGCCCTGGCAATTAAAGCAGTGGCCTCAGCCAGCTTTTTTTTATACCTTGCCGCCAGTAACAATTCAGCTTCTATGTAAAAATTGGCCGAGTCGCTGTTCGTATTTTCGTAGTAACTATGAAGTTCCCCGCTAATTTGATATTTGAGGGAATCATTTGCTGCTGTTTTGAATGCTTTAACCAGGCTATCAAGCCGTGTGGGCTGTGCATGACTGAAAATTGGTAGCAATACCAGCAGTGTGGATAGTAATTTATTAATCATGAGTGGTGCAGGGCAATTGAATGTTAAATTCGGTTCCTTCTCCCTCGATCGTCTTTACTTTCAACCCGCCGGCATGTGCTTTTACAATATCATAACTTAGGCTTAACCCTAAACCTGTACCCTGCCCGGTTGGCTTGGTAGTGAAGAAGGGCTGAAAGATCTTGTCCAATACTTTTTGCGGGATGCCGTTGCCATTGTCTGCAACAGAAACCAAAACCCCCAAACCCCCTGAAGGGGGCTTCAGCAATTTCGTGCTAACGGTTACTGTTGGCTCATACCCCGGGGAACTATTTCTTTTCTTTTCTGCAATTGCATAAAATGCGTTCGTAATTAAATTCAAGATAACCCTCCCGATATCCTGCGGAATGATATTGATATTGCCGATACTTTCATCATAATCAGTTTGTAAGGTAACATTGAATGATTTGTCTTTTGCCCTCAATCCATGATAGGCCAAGCGCAAATATTCATCAGCCAGTTTATTTATATCGGTGGGTTCTTTTTTACCACCGCTGCTACTGGAGTGTTGAAGCATACCTTTTACAATAGCGTCAGCTCTTTTACCGTGATGATTTATTTTTTGTTCGTTCTCTTTAATGTCTTTTGCAATTGCTTTTGCCTCACCCAGGTTTCCCTTGTCCACTTCCTCTGCCAGTTCATCAATCAGTTCAGCATTCAATTCCGAAAAATTATTCACGAAGTTTAGCGGGTTTTGTATTTCATGGGCAATGCCGGCAGTGAGTTCACCAAGCGACGCCATTTTTTCGGATTGGATGAGCTGTTGCTGTGTAGCTTTTAAGTTATCATAGGCCTGCTCAATCCTGATTTTTGCTTTATGTTTCTGCCTGTTATTTCTATAAAAAATGATAGCGAGCAGGAACAAGACCCCAATTCCAGCCAGTAAAAAATAAGTCCTGATCTTATTTTGGTAAACGACCTTTTCCTTTTCCAGGTTTTGCAAACGAAGCTGTTCAACATAAGTAAGTTTCTGAAATTCTACCAGGTTGCGGATCCTGATACTGGTTAAACTGTCTTTTGTAACCAGTGCAAGCCCCTGGTACTTGAATGCGCTGTCAAATTGATCACCCAGTTTGTAGGCCAGGTAAAGGTGTTCATACCCGGAACCCAGGTTGAATTCCCCGCCTGCCACCTGGCCGAGTGTTTGTAATATGGCCAGGTTTTTCAATGAATAATAAAGTGCCGAATCCTTATTGCCTTTATTAATATGGTATGCTGCAAGTCTTGAACACACCCTGCTTAAGCTGGTCCTGTTATTAATTTTGTCGGATGTTTGTAAACCTTTATGGTAATAGAATAGTGACATGCGCTCATTCTTCAAAGCTTTATAAATATCTCCCAGATGCATTTCAACAGTGCCGAGATATGTCCTGGAAACCCTTGCGGAACTGTCTGTTGTTTGCAGGACAATGCGCTCTGCTTCTTTTTCATAATAGAGTGCTGAGTCCGGTTTGTTTGCATCAAGGTAACTTTGTCCAAGATTCAGATAGGCCAGCATGACACGTGGGGAATAATTGATCTCCTTCCCGATTTTTCCTGCAATTTTAAAATGAATGATCTGTTGTTCCAGGTTTTGTGTATGGAGCATGAGCAACGCATACATGTGATGCGTGTAGGAAAGCAGTAAAAGCCTCTTGTTGCCATAAAAAGGGGTGAAGAAATAATCCCATTGTTCCTGTTTCTCATTCCTCGTATCGTTAGCAATCTGGAAAGCCTGTTGCAGGCACCCGAGCGATTCTGCATATTTACCCAATCCCATCAACTGGTAACTCTGTTGCGCCAGTGCAACACCTACAGCAATTTCGTTGTTCTTCCGCTTTCCAATTAATGCCTGCTGTTCCGCATAGAATAGTGCTGAATCCCTGTTTATTTCCTGGAAGTAAAAATAGATATTGCTGGCGATCTTATACCGTACAGGTCCATCCGGGGTATTATGATAAGCTCTTCTCAGGCTATCTATGCTGATTGGTTGTGTTTTTGCCAAAACAGGCAACAACAAAAAGAAAACTATTTTTAATAAAGTAGTCATCTTGTCTTTTTATTTTCCAGGCAATTGAATAATAAACTCAGATCCTTTTCCTTCTTTAGTTTCCACCTTTAGCTCCCCACCATGTGCTTTTACAATATCATAACTCAATGACAAACCCAAACCCGTACCCTGGCCGGTTGGCTTGGTAGTAAAGAAGGGTTGGAATATTTTATCCATTACTTTTTTAGGTATGCCGCCGCCGTTGTCCGCAACTGAAATCAAAACCCCCAAACCCCCTAAAGGGGGCTTTAGCAACTTCGTATTGATTGTTACTGTTGGCTCATAATCCTGTGGGTTATATTTTTTCTTTTCGGCAACAGCATAAAAAGCATTTGTAATTAAGTTCAGGATCACCCTCCCTATATCCTGTGGAATAATATCGATGCTGCCGATACTTTCGTCATAATCCGTTTTCAAAGTTGCATTGAATGATTTGTCTTTTGCCCTAAGGCCATGATAGGCCAGGCGTAAATATTCGTCTGCCAGCACATTGATATTCGTCGGTTCTTTTTGGCCGCTGCTGCTGCGGCTATGTTGCAGCATTCCTTTTACTATTCCATCAGCCCGCTTGCCATGGTGATTGATCTTTTCTAAATTCTGAATCACATCATTCATAATTTCTTTTGCTTCATCTGTATCACCTTTCTCCAGAGCTTCCCTCATTTCATCCAACAGTTCTTTGCTCACATCAGAAAAATTATTTACGAAGTTCAACGGGTTTTGAATTTCATGGGCAATGCCGGCGGTTAGTTCTCCCAGCGAAGCCATTTTTTCGGATTGGATGAGTTGCTTTTGCGTAACCTGTAATTCATTCAATGTATTGTCCACCTGTTGTTTTGCTGCTTCCAGTTTATTAAAATCCTCGTAGCGGGCATAGGCGGTAGAGAATGCATCCCCAAGATTTTGTACCAAGTGTAATTCATCGTCACTTAACGCGCTGGTATTGCCTACATATAGCATGCCCTGCAGGAAGGGAAGAAAATGGAGATAGAGATCTGTGGGCCTGTTTTCTGTGAGATATTTTTCCCCGCTTGTAACAGCGCCCTGCTCCACCAGGTTTTTTGCGAAAGAGAGAAACTGGTCTTCATCCCAATGCTGTTTATAGATTTCCTTTTTATGCCAGCTATCTACAATGGCCGTTATTGCCCCCTGCGCATTGTAAGATTGACGAAAAGCGGCAATAGCTTTCCCATCAGGGGTAGATAATAAGGTATTTACTTCCTGCTGCCCTTCATCCATAATAAAAACACCGCAACGGATAAAAGGAACACCCAGGATTTTTAATTCATTCCATATTAAAGGTTGTATCCTTTCCAAATCTACGGTGGTGCGCATAGAAGCAATTTCTGCACGAACGCGGTCAAC
>JAKFCK010000007.1:0-5429 GCA_036676685.1 Chitinophagaceae bacterium
TCGCCTTACCAGATCGTGACGCATATGTTTGCCCACGGAGGCTGGGCCCATATCCTGTTCAATATGTTTGCCCTCTGGAGTTTTGGAACAATGTTAGAAAGGGTATGGGGTCCCAAAAAGTTCCTGATCTTCTACCTGGCTTGTGGCCTGGTGGCCGGTATTGCACAATTGTTTTTATCGAATGCCCCGGCTGTTGGTGCTTCCGGCGCAATAATGGGATTGCTGGCTGCGTTTGCCTACCTGTTCCCCAATACCCAGCTTTTTATGTTCCCTTTTCCCTTCCCGGTAAAGGCAAAATATGCTATAGCTGTAATGGCAGCCATTGACCTCTTTGGCGGGGTGTATTCCACTGGTAGCAATATCGCCCACTTTGCTCACCTTGGTGGATTGCTGATGGGTTTTGTACTGGTTATTCTATGGAACAAAACCAACAAAAAAACGTTCTATTAAATAGTTAGCTTTATTTTAAAGCACAACATTTGTACTTTTGAGAAGATAATGCATCTATAAAATAATGGGAGAATCAGACAGATACGGAGAATTTAAAAAGCCCAGGAAAAGGATCTTTTTTGGGGATGATAACAATGCGATGGTAAGCCTCTTTACCATCAATATTATCTTCTTTTTGTTATTGATGCTCATCCAGGTGGTTTACTTCTTTATGCAGCAAAATGCTGCAGTGTATAATGCAGAAGTAGTGCAATGGTTCCAATTGCCGGCCAGCCTCACAAAGTTAAGTGAGCGCCCCTGGACTATCCTCACTTACATGTTCAGTGATACCGGTCAGAATATCATCCGCCTGATCAGTAACATGATCTGGTTGTGGGCATTTGGTTACCTCCTACTGCAAATGGCGGGCAACGATAAACTGATTCCCATTTATATTTATGGCGGGGTACTGGGCGGTATTGTTTTTATTGCGGCACATTACCTCATCCCACCGCTGCGCCCCGCTACCGATACTGCAGCTTTGCTTGGGGCTAACGCAGGCACACTGGCGGTAGCTATGGCCACCACGACTTTATCACCAGATCACAGGTTTTTTACGCAGATCAGGAACGGCATCCCGATATGGGTGCTCATGAGTATTTATATTTTGATTGATTTTGCGGGTATCGCCAACCAGGGTGCTGCTTACAGCCTATCCCATCTTGCCGGCGTGCTTGCAGGATTTTTATTCGTGGTATTGCTTCGCAAAGGGAAAGATGGCAGCCTTTGGATGAACCGGTTATATAGCTGGTTTATGAACCTTTTTAACCCCTACAAAAAACCGACAAGGGAAAAGATCCGGGAAACCGTTTTTTACAACACCGGTAAAAGAAAACCTTACGAAAAAACTACTCATATCACCCAACAAAGAGTGGATGAGATCCTAGATAAGATCAGCCAAAAGGGATATCATTTTTTAACGGAAGAGGAGAAAGATATTCTTAAAAAAGCCGCTGAAGATGACGATCTTTAAGGGGAAAAATATTTGAACGGTAGAAGGCAATTGCGCCCGAAGCCCAAAGATTAATTATTTTTGACATCTGCAATACTGCAGCAAACAGAGCAGGGTACCTGCATAAAATTACACTATGAACAAATTACTATTGGGTACTGCGCTTTTCTTTTCTGTCGCTCTGGTATCCTGCAACAATTCAGATGCCCCGGAAGTAGATAAAACGATCATCCCGGCAGAAACGGCTTCGCCAGCTGCTACGACTTTAGTTGGAGACAGTGGATTAAGTAACCAGGTAGTGACCCAACTGCCCGCTACCACTCAGCCGGCATTAACGACCACACCAGCAACTGCGGGGGCCGCTTTAAAGTCAGGCGGGAGTTCCGCCCCAAATCCGGCCCATGGCCAACCAGGCCACCGGTGCGATATCGCCGTTGGTGCACCCTTGAATTCAGCTGCAACAATTCCCACCCAGCCTAAGGTACAGCAAAACGTTTCTGCAACACCTGCAAGCACTTTAGCAACGCCCGCAGCCCCATTGGCTTCCCCCGTTTCCACTGATCCTAATGCCAAATTAAACCCGGCACACGGTCAGCCCGGGCATGACTGCGCTATAGCTGTCGGTGCACCACTGAAGAAAAATTAAAGTCAACAAAAATATTTCTTTCAAGCCAACCTCCAGGGTTGGCTTTTTTTTGCCCAATTTTTACAGGCCAATGATCACCAACCTGTTGCCTGTGCTATTTAAATGATATATGTTTTTAGCAAAACTGCTAAAAGTGGTGGCACGATTTTCGCATTTGGTCGGCTATCAAAACAAAAGCTATCGCCACAACCTATACTTCATTATCCCATTTCTTTAAAATCTTACGAAAATGAAACACACTAATGAACCGGTTCCCGTGGAGGAACAGCCTACAAAAAAGCCAACGGTAAACAATAAGAACCTGCTCATCGGGGTTCTGGGAGCTGCCGTATTGGGCCTCGGAGGTTACCTGGTTTATGATCAAAGCAAATCCGGTGAAAACCTCCAACAAAAGGAAAATGTGATCTCTGCCGTGACAGCGGAAAAAAGTGAAGTACAGTCCAGTTTTGATGCTTCCCTCTCCCGCCTTGATTCTATGGTAGGTGTGAACGCAGGTTTAAGTGCAGAGCTGGATGAAAAAAACGCGGAGATCGCTAAAACCAAAGAAGAGATACGCAGCATCCTTAACAAACAGGACGCTACAAAAGAAGAACTGGCCAGGGCAAAATCGCTTATCAAAAAACTCAATGGCACTATCTCGGACCTGAGGGATGAGGTGGCCCGTTTGAAAACAGATAACGAGAGGCTTTACCAGGACCTGACTGCCAGTAATACGGCCCGGGTAGAACTGGAGCAAAAAGTTGATATTGGGTCTACGCTGAACGCTTCCAATATCCTGATCACGCCGCTGGACGTAAGGAGAAGCGGGAAAGAAAAAGTATCTGAAAGAGCTAAACGTGTAGATAAATTGATGGTGAGTTTTGATGTGGCAAATCGTATTGCGCAAAGTGGTACCACTGATCTTTACGTTGTCGTGCTGGGCCCTGATGGTCAAAAAGTGGAAGCTGAACCCGCCTCGGGAGGTATATTTATGGCCAGGGAAGAAGGCGAAAAACAGTATAGCGCAAAAGTGCCTGTAGAACTGGAGACAGCAAAAAAACAAAAAGTTTCTTTTTCCTTTGCACCGGTAAAATTTGTAAAAGGGAATTATACTGTCCAGATCTACCAGAATGGCTTCCTGATCGGGGAAGGGGTGAGGCCGCTGAAAAAAGCCGGGTTATTTGGATAATAAACTATTTTTTCGATAATGAAAGCCATCCTGCACACGGGATGGCTTTTTCCTGGGTAGCCCAGGATAGAGCTTGTATAAGAAAGATTCTTGAAATCCTCCTATCTTTAGTGCATGGCTCACCCCGTAAGACGCTTTACCAAAAGATTCCTCATTTTATGCAATGTGCTGGTTGCTTTGGCTTTCCTTTTAGGCTGTTATGGCAACTGGTTTGATCCTGCCAGTTTTTGGTTCACAGGCTTTTTTACCCTGGGCTGTTTTTACTTTCTGATCATCCTGGTCGCCTTTATTTTTTTCTGGCTGGTGGCAAAACCCGTAGGTATGCTGATTAGTATAGTTGCGCTTTTGCTGGCCTGGACACCATTGCGGCACCTGGTTAAATTCAGGGTATCGCAGGATTTTAATTTAAAAAAAGAAAATACTTCCCTTCGGGTGATGAGTTGGAACGTAGAGCATTTCGAGATCGCCGAGCATAAAAAACACCCGGAAAAAAAACAGCAAATGATCTGGCTGATCAACCACTACCAGCCGGATGTGGCCTGCTTCCAGGAGATGGTGGGCAGCGATAGTGTACCCTCCGCTATTAACTACCTCCCGGATTTCGTAAAGGCACTGAAGATGCCATACTTTTTTTATACTTACAATTCTAAACTGGATTTTGATAAGGATCATCGTTTTGGCATTATTGTTTTTTCAAAATATCCCATTGTCAATAAAAAAAGCATCAGCTATAGCCCGAATGATTATAATTCAATTTTCCAGTATGTTGATATCAGGAAAAGCGAAGACACTTTCAGGATATTCAACCTGCACCTGC
This sequence comes from Chitinophagaceae bacterium, assembly GCA_036676685.1. Lineage (GTDB taxonomy): Bacteria > Bacteroidota > Bacteroidia > Chitinophagales > Chitinophagaceae > Ferruginibacter. The sequence goes on from JAKFCK010000007.1 coordinate 4,073, forward strand.
AATCTTTAAAATTCAGCGACGAAGACCTCCGGTACCTGGACGAGCCGGGCATCAACCAGGACAACAGTTTTACAAAATCGAAGAATATATTATCAAAGTTTAGAACCGGCTTTCTTCGCAGGAAAAACCAGAGTGAGCATATCAAAGCAGAGATCGACCTTAGCCCTTACCCGGTTGTGGTGTGTGGAGACTTTAATGATGTACCGAACAGCTATGCTTACGCCACCATCGGGAAGGGCCTTCAGAATAGTTTTGCCCAAAAGGGAAGCGGTATTGGCAGAACATACTCCCATATCTCCCCAACATTGAGAATAGATAATATTTTCGCGGATAAGCGTTTTACCGTGGAGCAATTTGTAAGGGAACCTAAAAACGTAAGCGACCATTTCCCGATAGTTGCTGACCTGTATTATAATAAACCCTAACTTAGCGGTATGTCACGTTTTTTACTTTTCCAGCCACTTCATTACTGTTGCCCTTGCGGCAAATAACATCAGCTTGCCCTGCAGGCAAAATCTACTCAAAATATTATTGTTAATTTCGCCCGGCTCATTAATTGGTTCAGGAAGTCCTATTGAAATAAAAAGTGTAGCTTTTTATTTTACATTCCGGCTGATGAACCTGCCCGGTTCCAAAAAAAATAATTGCTATGGCATTAAAGATTTACAACTCATACACGAGGCAGAAAGAAGAATTTACCTCCATCACCCCGGGACATGTGGGGATGTATGTGTGCGGCCCTACTGTAAGCGGGGAAAGCCATCTCGGGCATGCCCGGCCATATATCACCTTTGATGTAGTGTACCGTTACCTGAGTTACCTGGGCAATAAGGTGAGGTATGTGCGCAACATTACTGATGCCGGCCATTTTGAAGAGGAAGGCAGGGAGGCGGAAGATAAAATATCGAAAAAAGCGATCCTGGAAAAACTGGAGCCAATGGAGCTGGTGCAGAAATATACTAACCTGTATCATTGGGCGATGAAACAATTCAATTGCGTGGAACCCAGCATTGAACCCACAGCTACCGGCCATATCGTGGAACAGATCAATATGATCGAAAAAATTATCAGCGAAGGATATGCTTACGAGAACAATGGCTCTGTATATTTTGACGTGAAAAAATATGCTGCCACCCATGATTATGGTAAGCTCAGCGGCCGGGTGCTGGATGATCTTTTGGAAACAACAAGGGAACTGGACGGGCAGGAAGAAAAGCGGGACCTCGCGGATTTTGCTTTGTGGAAATCTGCCGCACCCGAACATATTATGCGTTGGAAAAGCCCGTGGGGAGAAGGTTTTCCCGGATGGCATATCGAATGTTCTGCTATGGCTACCAAATACCTCGGCTCATCCTTT
>JAKFCK010000008.1:0-5428 GCA_036676685.1 Chitinophagaceae bacterium
CAAAAAGAGCGAAAGGCACAGGACTCGGCTTATACCTCACAAAAAAGATCGTGGAAACCCTGGGTGGAAATATTTTCATTCAAAATAATACAAATGGCGGAAGTAACTTCACCGTACAATTAAAAGCTATTAGCTGAAGCAAAAGATATGGCCGAAAAAAGATTTTCTATATTATTGGTTGAGGACGAGGAAAACCTGCAGGAAGCCCTGAAACTAAACCTCGAACTGGAAGGCTACGAGGTAACAGGTAGTTATGACGGTGCTGATGCGCTACGGGCTTTTCAACAGGAGCATTTTGACCTTATTATTTTAGACGTGATGCTTCCGGAACTGGATGGTATAAGCGTATGCGAGACGATCCGGCTTACCAATACGGACATACCGATCCTTATCCTGAGCGCCAAAAACAGCAGTGCAGACCGGGTCATTGGCCTAAAAAAAGGAGCCGACGATTACCTTACCAAACCCTTTAACCTGGAAGAACTGTTGCTGCGGGTGGATAAATTGATCCGTAAGAGTGGCCAGCTATCCGCCAGGCAGCCAATACCGGAAGTATATTCGTTTGGCAAAAACAAAATTGATTTTAAAGCCCTGCAGTGCAGCAACAAAAAAGGAGAACATATCACGCTTTCAAAAAAAGAAGGCATGCTCCTCAAACTGCTTATTGAGAATAAAAATGAAGTGGTGACAAGGGAAAAGATCCTGCAGGCGGTGTGGGGTTACAATGTATACCCAACAACCAGGACCATTGATAATTTTATTTTAAACTTCAGGAAATACTTCGAGGACGACAGCCGAAACCCGCATTACTTCCACTCCGTAAGAAGTGTGGGGTATAAGTTTACAGAGTAGCCGTTTCGTAACTATTGATAGATTGAAGCAGTGCCTGGGAGCGACTAAAGATCACAGCCATTTCTTCTCCCCTTTCAGATGGTGTATATAATTGCCATTCTATTTCCTGTAAAAGTTCCTGCAGTTGCAGTACAACGTCATTCTCAATACCAGCACGGTCCATCGCCTGGGAGATCGTTTTCAAATTGAGGTCCTCCTTTCTCAACAAAAATTTACTGCCGAGCCAATCTTTCATTTCGCCGTACAAAAGGGAATAAAATTGCGTACAATCTGAATTCTTCAGGCAATCCCCGGATTTACCAAGCGGGTTTTGGAGGTTGAAATTTATGTTTTCCTGGTACAGATTAACCTGCTCCTCCCTGGGAACTACAGTCTCTGAAGATTCAGGGCTAGCAACCTTTTGAAGCACCAGGCTGGTTTTGCGTTCTTTTTTCAGCCACACTATTATGCCGCAAAACATAACAAGCGCAATACCTGCAACGACCCAACCGCGGTTGTAAAAAATTACTTTGGAGAATCCTGCAGATTGTTTCGAAACAATTGGATGAGCCGGGTAAGCAGGCCGCGGCAGACCTTTTGTAACGATAAACTGCTGCGCAGGAATATTGATTTCTTTATAGGCAGCCAGTGCGGGATCAAAATAGCTGAGATCGATAGCAGGCACCTGGTAATTGCCCGGGCTGTCCACAGCAAAAGAAAATGTGAATATTTTTTTACCACTTACGGGTACTGTCATCTGCTCCAGTTCTTCCTTTTCCTCTGGCTCAAATGGCTCAATTCCTGCGGGCCATGTGACTTCGGGTGCCGTTAATAACTGAAGATTTCCGCTCCCGCTGATCGTCACAATGAGCTTCCCGGTTTCATTGTTGGCAAAACTATTTTTTTCGAGGGTTGCGGTCATATTGAATTTGCCCACCGCGCCTTTAAATCCGTCAGGTTTGCCGGCGGTTGGCAATGGTTTTACCGTGATGGTCACCGGCTTGTTACTCAGGCTAACCATTTCCGTTACCACGGCATCAGGGCTTACAGCGAAGCCGTCTAAAAAACCGTTCATGTGTTGTTGGGGCCCCGCTGCCGCATCGCCTTTCAGGAACTGGATGCGGTTGTCCAATGTTGCGCTTTCCAGTTCCACTAAACCGTCCTGCAGTGGATAGAGCTGGGCTTTCCTGATGGTATAGACGTTAAACTCCATCCCGTTCAATTTTTCACGGGCATATTCCGTTTCATCCGGCCGCTGTAGGTCGATCACAGAGAAGCCGTTAAACGAAGGCGTTTTGCTGAGTTTGCTTTCACTCTTTAAGCGGGTATATAGTTTATAGGTCGCTATGATCGGCTCGCCTACATAACAGCTTGTTTTGTTAGCATGCAGTTTTAGCTGCATATTGCGGGTCACCTTGGCCTGCAAACTTTCTCCTTTTTTGAGAATATAATCGTCAAAATCTTCAGTTGGCCCGGCGGCGGCGTAAGGATCCGGGGTAGAAAACGGTGATACCGAAGCCATATTCCCGGCCTGGTTAGATCCCCCGGAACTTTTCTTAACGCTCAGCTTCAACCGGCCACTTTTAAAAGTCTTCCCGGATATTTTCGCAGTGGAGGCACCCAGGTTAATGGTGCCCATGTGTTTGGGCTTCAGGATATAACTCAGGGCCAGGTACTGTTTTACAACGCCATTGACGTTGCTCATACCACTTTCCTGGTTGGGACCGCTTACTACGGTAAAATCTTTGAGGGAGGGGGGAATAATCTGCTCTACATTGTCGGCATTTTGTACTTCCAGCCGCAGGACTGCATATTCATTTTGACTGATCTGTGCTGGAGATATACTGGCAGTAAATTTCACCTGCGCCCGGGCAATAAAAACTGCACCCGCAAAAAAACGCAGTAAAATCATTTTTTTTAAAAATCCCGTCATACGGTGCACTATTTGCAACTGCAAAAGTAAAAAATAACCAGCGCGGTTCCGATAAGATTAGTTAAAAAAGCTACCAATAATCTGTTAATTATAAATCACCCAACTGCGGCCTGAGCACTATTTCTTCTACAACGGCGGTGGTAGACAGCCCGCTTGCAGCCACTACCATCCGGGCGATATCACCCGCAACCATAATTCTGTTGGCAGAATTGTCAAAATCGCCCCATGTATCGGTCATCACTGCCCCGGGAAAAACGGCCGTGACCTTTACGCCGGTTTTTTTCAGCTCGTGCCTAAGGTTTCGGCTAAATCCATTTAATGCAAATTTGCTGATACTGTAACTACCACCCCCTTCATAGGCTTCCAGCGAGGCTACGGAACATATATTAAAAATATGGCCTGTACCCCGGGAAATCATTTCCGGCAGCAATAACCGGGTAAGGTAATAGGCACTATAAAAATTTGTGTTCATCATCTCTTCCATCTGCCCTTCCGGTTCGTTCCATGCATTGCCCTGCAGGTAATTACCGGCATTGTTGACCAATATAGACGGGCTGCCCTGCAGCAGGCACCATTCTGCAAAAGCCACCACATCTTTTTTTGCGGCCAGGTCAGCGGTAAAGGTTTTGACCACCGCCCGGGGAAATTGATTACGCAGGGTGGCTGCTGCTTCCTGCAGGTTAACCTCATTCCTGCTGCATAACAGCAGATCGTACCCTGCCAGCACAAATCCCTTTGCAATAGCAAAGCCTATACCCCTGCTACCTCCTGTAATGACTGCAATACCTTTTTGGTCTTCGTCTTTGCGCGATTGATTTTCCATTGTTAAAAGGAGTTGATGTAATTTGCAAGTTTAAACCATTTGCGGCAGATTGTATTTTTCACCCCGATGTTATGAAGAATTATAAACACCTTTTTTTCGACCTGGATCATACGCTCTGGGATTTTGACAAAAATGCCAAAACAACCCTTACGGAAATTTATGGGCAGTTTGACCTGGACAACAGGGTAAATGCCGCATTCGATGATTTTTACCAAAAGTACCTTTTCCACAACCAGGTATTATGGGATCGTTATCATAAGGGATTTATATCCGCAGATGACCTAAAATGGAAAAGGATGTGGCGTACGCTCCTGGACTTTAAAATTGCAGATGAGCCGCTGGCAAAAAATATAAGCAGCCGGTTCCTGGAGATCCTTCCCACACAGAAAGAAGTGTTTCCGTACACCTTTGAACTATTGGATTACCTGTTGGGAAAAACCTATGAACTGCATCTCATCACCAACGGTTTTGAAAAAACACAATGGAGTAAACTCCGGCACAGTGGGCTGGACAAATATTTCACCCACGTGATCACTTCAGAAGGCAGCAACAGCCTGAAACCTAAGAAGGAAATTTTTGTCTACGCAATGGATAAGGCCGGGGCAGACCTAAACAACAGTATAATGATCGGCGATAACCTGGATGCCGATATACAAGGTGCTATCAATGCAGGTATGGATAATATTTTTGTGAATCATATCCAAACCAGTACCAGCCTGCAACCGACCTACACCGTGACCCACCTTAGCGAACTGGAAAAAATCTTTTAAGTAAGGAAGATAAACCGGGTAAAAATTAAGAAGAATCCCCACCAATCAACCAATATGCTGTCTATCGTCGTGGGCAGGATCGGTCGATTGATGCAGATTCTCCTTTGTTCTAGGGTACATTAACCGTGTCACCAAATAAATTGAAATCTTTCCTAAAAGTATCTCGATAATTGTTTTGATAAAAGGTCCTTTTTCTCCTTTTTTTGGGGTGATTTCCACCTTAACTTCTACGGATGCGTATCCACGCGATCCCGTGAATACATCCTGCGAAAAATTCAGCGCATAAAAAACCCCGGTGAAACACCAGGGTAGCATAATAAGTTTGTAAGCAATTACATCTTAGCCGTTTTCCCTGCTTTATCGTGGCAGCCAGCAGTTTTTGCTTTAGCGTTTTTTGAGCAGCAGGTTTTTCCTTTTGCACATTTTTTCTTTTTCCCTTTTGTTCCGTCGTGAGCCATAGCTACCCCGGCAAACATTAACCCAGCGGTAGCCATCAGAAATAATTTTTTCATATGAGCTTTTTTATTTGAAATGAATGAACGTAAATGTAACAGGAAAATTATGAAAATAAAATCTTCCTTTGTTAATTCTTATGAAAGGTTAAGCTTTTCGCCGAAAACGGCACTTAACCCCAAACGGAAGCAGCAAAGATTATTTTAGTGTAGCAATAACCGTTACTCCTCCTTTCACCACTTCATTCAGCTCCACGTTCAGTTCAGTTCCAATGGGCAATAACAGATCCACCCGGCTGCCAAACTTAATAAAACCCATTTCCTGGCCCTGTGTTACCTGCTGGCCAACTTCGAGATAATTTACAATCCGCTTGGCCACAGCCCCGGCAATTTGTTTCACTAGTATTTCCACACCATTATTCTCTTTTTTAATTACCACGCTATGCCTTTCGTTTTCGGTGGATGATTTAGGATTCCAGGCTACCAGGAACTTACCTTTGTGGTATTGGTTATATACCACGTGACCACTTAAAGGGTTCCTGTTTACGTGAACGTTTGCCGGGCTCATAAATACAGATACCTGCAGCCGCTTATCTTTGAAATATTCTTCGTCAAAGGT
>JAKFCK010000009.1:0-5501 GCA_036676685.1 Chitinophagaceae bacterium
GTGAAGGCGGTATGGCCCTGCACCAGGTTCTGAGAACTGGGATTGGGAGGAAGGTAAAGCAATGAGTGATAAACCTGCACCTGTTAAATTCCCGATTGCTTACAATATTACCAAACCCACTCTTACAATCTTCACACCTGATTCCCTTTCCAGGAATGGTACAGCGATAATTATTAGCCCCGGCGGTGCGTTTCGTGTTTTGAATGTAGAAACGGAAGGAAGAGCCACTGCGGAAAAACTTATGAAAATGGGGATAACGGTATTCCTGCTGAAGCACAGGCTTATACGCAGCAAAACTTCCGACCCCTGGAAGGAAGCGATCACCCGAATGGGAGATACCGCAAAATTCACGGCCGATAACGGGCACCAGGTAAGGCAAATGGCAAGAGAAGATGCGGTAGCAGCGATGCAGCTTGTAAGGCAAAACGCAGCAAAATACAATATTGATCAAAAGAAAATAGGTTTTATTGGTTTCTCCAGCGGTGCCGGACTGGCTTTGCATGTGGCAACCAGTGAGCGAAAAGAAACCAGGCCAAACTTTGCAGCTTTTGTTTACGGGGGTAAGTTGACTCCGGATGTTTTATCAGAAGCGCCACCTGCATTTATAGTTTCCGCAACCGACGATGTTTTGGCAAACCCTCTCAACAGTATCAACCTTTACAAGGCATGGATAGAAAACAAAATACCGGCAGAACTTCACCTGTATGCAAAAGGTGGCCATGGATTGTGGGGTAGCCCTGCCAACACCTGGATATATCGTTTTGAAGAATGGATGGCAGTGCAGGGTTTCCTGGAAGGCCGAAAGTAATCGTGTTTATTCCGCAGTGATCTTTACAAAACTGTTTTTATAAAATTTTCCAATGGGTAGTTCCTTGCTGCCAATTTCCACCTGCTCATTGCTGAAAGATTTTATCTTACTCACAGAAATAATATAGGACCGGTGAATACGTACAAACTCGTTACCACTTAACATGGCTTCAATCGATGAGATCGTTTGGCGGGTGATATAGCTCTTATCTTTTGTCACCACTTTTACATAATCCCTCGCACTTTCGATATACAACACTTCCGACAGGAATATTTTCACAAGTTTCCTGTCTACACGTAAGTAGATAAAATCTGCCCCGTTTTTTTTATCCGGCACGGCTTCTGCTTTGCCAAATTCTTCTTCTTCCTTTCTTGGAAAGGCTTTATTCAGGGCTTTAAGAAATCGTTCAAAACGTACAGGTTTTAATAAATAATCCACTGCGTCTAATTCAAATCCATCCAGCGCATATTCTTTATAGGCCGTAGTGAAGATGATCTTCGGAGGGTTACGCAGCGATTTCACAAATTCAGTACCCAGTAATTCCGGCATCCGGATATCCAGGAAGATCAGGTCCACAACAATATCCTGTAAAAACAACAATGCGTCGATGGCGTTACTGCATTCCGCAACAAGCTCTAAACCGGGCACCTTTTCAATATACCGCCGCAGAACATCCCTGGCCATTGGTTCATCATCCACGACCATACATTTTACTATTTTGTTATCCTTGTTATACATACTCCTTTTGGGTATTTACGGGTTGGGCTATGGGTTTTGATGGATTAAGCTGCACTAATTCCAGGGTAAGATTCACCACAAACACTTCTTCGTCCTCATCAATCCGGAGATCATACCTGTTTTTATACAGCAGTTCCAATCGCCTCTTTACGTTATCAATACCAGTACCCTTCCTGTTCTGATGACTATGCCAGGATATCTTTTTGCCGTTCATTAATTTCATGGACAAAGTCAGTTCATGCAGTTCAATTTTTAAATTGATCCATGGCTGGTGAAGCATTTTACTGGCGCCGTGTTTAAAACAATTTTCCACGAAGGGTAGCAGCAATAAAGGCGCGATATATATATGATCGGTACCAGGAGGAAGTGAAACACGCAGGTCAAGTTTTTGATCGTAGCGCATTTTTTCCAGGTTAATATAGTCGGTGATCATTTGCAGCTCTTTTTCCAGCGGCACCAATGTTTGTTTCCCTTCATCTAATACATACCGCATAATATGGGAAAGCTCGATGATCATTTTAGCAGTTGCAGGGGATTCATTCTGCGCCCTGGAGTAAATGTTATTAAGCGTATTAAACAAAAAATGCGGGTGCACCTGCGCTGTTAGCAGCTGCAGCTGGGACTCTGTATTTTCTTTCAGGAGCTTCAGGTTGGTTTGTTCTTTCAAATACCAATGTTTTACCAGCTTGACGGCAATGGCAAGCGAGGTGCCGGTGATGGTTCCCTTCAGGCTGCCCAGGAGGCCCATATAAAAACTGAGGATTGGCGAACGGTTGATATGCCCGTGAAATTTTTCCGGCAAAAGGAAAGTAATCAGCTTTTGATTTACCTGCTGCACCATAAAGGTGTTGAACACCACACAAATCAATAAAAAGACCAGGGTCCATAAAAAGGCCCGGAGGTATTTACCAGGAAAAATAAACCGAGGCAATACAAAATACATCAGCGGGTAAGCCAATACCGTTTGAGGGATAAGCAACAGCAGGCTTTCTACAATAGAAAAAGGCAGGTTAATAAAAAAAGCCATCTGCGGGTTACCCGGGTTATTCAGCATCGGGTTAAGGGCATGCAGAAATCCAAAATATAACCACCAGGTAAGCCAAAACAACAGGTGCCGCTGAATTCGGTAACTTCTTTTTTCTGAAAATATCAGGTCCCTGTTGAGCATATGTTTGTCTCTTCCTTTAAAAATAATTTTTTTAGTCCATATTACATAGCCGGGTGAAAAAACCCTGCGACAATACACCCTGTTTGGCAGACCAACCGTTCCTGTCTGCGACAAACGGCTTAGCATCCTTTGCAAAACGGTTATCTGTACACCGGGGGCGTATGCAGAAACAACACCCGGTACTGTCGCAATTCAAAAAAATTCATTTTACAGGCTGTTAGTTTTAGTCCCTACTTAATCACTGCATTTTTTCATCTTTTAAAATTATTCACAATGAAAGCTTTCAAAACCTCCCTGCTCACTTTCACGATGCTGGCATCGATGACGCTGTGGAACTCGTCCTGTAAAAAAGAGATCTCCGGCGAGCCGCAGGCTGATAACACCGGCTTGTCCTCCATCCGGAATGCCGAGCCGGGCTTTGCAGAAAATGATATGGTCATTTACTGGAATGAAAAGGCGGGTGCCGTACTTGCCGCCGTGAATCCGCCTCCTAATCAAACCCGGCAATTTGCTATGGTGCAGATTGCCGTACACGATGCGCTGAATGCCATCAAACCAAAATACGAAAGTTACGCGCTTATCAACAGCAGGGAAAAAGATGCGAGTCCGAATGCTGCTGTTGCCAGCGCTGCCTATTGGGCCCTGAAAGGTCTTGTGCCTTCGAGCAGCCTGCCCCTTGATGATTGGTACAGCCAGAGCCTGGCCACAGTACCCGAGGGACCGGGGAAAGAACTGGGCAAAATACTTGGAAAAAATGCTGCTACAGCGATCATCAGCAACCGGGCCAACGATGGTTTTGCATTGGCCAACGCAGTTGTGGCGATACCCGATGCTACTATCCCCGGCGGATACCGGTCCACCCTCCCCTACAGCAATACGGCATTGGGTTTACCAAAAGTAAAAGCTATACCGAACTGGGGAGTAGCCCTGCGACCCTTTAGCGTGATCAGCCATAGTCAGTTCAGGCCTTCCGCTCCTGACCCGGTCAATTCAGCAGAATACGTACAGGACTATAATGAAGTGAAAAACAAAGGGGCAAGGGAAATGCATAGCCGCACATCAGAAGAAACCCAGATCGGGTTTTTCTGGGTTGAACGTTCCTCACCAGCCTGGAACCGCTATACCCGTAATGTTGTGGCTACCCAAAAGATGGACGCCTGGAAAACAGCCCGTTTATTTGCGCTCCTGAACACCGCCATGGCAGACGGTGTCACGGGCACTTTCGATGCCAAATACCATTATTTTTACTGGAGGCCGGAAACTGCAATTCGTGTAGATGATGGCAATCCTCTTACCATTGCAGATGCGGGCTGGCTGCCCAGTTCATTGGAGATCCCCGCCGCTAACCCGTTAATGAATGCTTACACTCCGCCGATGCCTGACTATCCTTCAGCCCATGCCGCGCTGGGCGGTGCCGCTGCCGAAGTATTGAAAAGGTTTTTCGGAACTGACGTTATGCCCGTGGACCAGACCAGCCCGACATTTCCAGGGGTAACCCGTCACTACAATACATTCTCTCAGGCTGCAAGGGACAATTCCCTTTCCAGGATCTATGTGGGTTATCATTTCCGCAAAGCATGCGATGCGGGTGAAACGCAGGGCAGAGACATCGGGGGGTACGTGTTCTCGCATAGTTTCAGGGAAAATGAAGACTAGGGTGTATTAAAAGCGAATTCTCACCTGGCTGGGTTTTGGTGTCCAGTTATTACCCCTATTATTCCTTCCTAAAACCTCAGTGGAATTCACCCGTGATCCCGAAAAAAAATGTGTATTGAATAAAAAATCCCCCGACACTGTCGGGGGATTTAATTATTTCAAAAGGTTGTTCCTAGTGTTGGTGATTGTGTTGCATTGCCATCAATTCATCCGCTGTTACTTTTTTCTCCTTTGGTTTTGTTTGCGATGCAGCAAAACCAAATAATTTTTCGGTGATCAAACGACGATAAGTGGCGTCTACCTGCTTCTCATCCTTCATCATCCTGTCTATGTAGCTTTCCAGCCAGCTGGTATCATCGCCCATATTCATCTGGCCAAAATAACGCATCACTTCTGCTTTCATATGCTCTCTTAACTCGGGCTCATTCACTTCCAGTTTATTTTCCGTGATCAGCCTGTCGCTGATCAGTGTCCACTTCAACTGGCTGCTGAAGGAAGGAAATTCTGCCTCTGCTTCTTCTGCTGTTTTCGGTTTATCCCCGCCTGTCTCCAGCCAACGCTTCAGGAAGGTTTCGGGGAATTCCATTTTGGTTTCATCCAGCAGGTAATGGTATAACTGGTCATGCAGCTGGTTGCGGCTTTGTGCATCCCAGTATTGTGCGATCTCTGCCTCCAGTGTACTGCGCAATTCCTCTTCAGTTATTATGCCCTTGCCGGGAAATATTTCATTGAAAAATTCTTCGTTCAGTTCTCTTTTTTCCACCAGCCCGATCTTCACGATATCCAGTTTGAAAAACTTATTCCCCGCTTCCTTGTCATCTTTTTCAAAACCCAGGTCCTGCAGCATCATTTCCAGCTTATCTCCTTCAAAAACTTTATTTAACTGGAATACAAAATGATCCCCGGCTTTTTTGCCCATCAGTTCCTTTTGCATTTTGGGGGTCACATATTTCAGCAATACAGAATTTTCTTTGCTGATGCCACCCTCGATAACGTTGCCGTCTTTATCTACCTCTGTAAACAATACGTTCAACACATTTTCTTCGTTGTTGATCTCTTCGGGCTCTGTCATTTTCCCACCTTTGATCTGCATCCGGCTGATCTCTTCATCCACCATTTCTTTTGTCACAC
>JAKFCK010000010.1:0-8265 GCA_036676685.1 Chitinophagaceae bacterium
GTAACATTTAAGTGCGGCTATATTGTTATCGTATACGCCCAGGGAGATCCGATGAAGTTTTAATTCGTTGAAGCCAAATTTCAGCACCTCCGCTATCATATCCTTACAATACCCTTTTCCTTTATGCTCGCCGCTGCCAATTAAAACCCGGCTGATCCTGGCTGACCGGTTTTTCCGGCTGATACTCCCGAGTGAAATATGGCCCACAACCTCCTCCGTTTCCACGTCAACCACCTTATACAAGAAAGCATCTGAGGTCTCCCGGTTATTTGTTTTTTCAAGGTACCATTCCATACTCGCCGGGGTGAGTGGAAAATTAAAGGTGGAGCCTGCCCAGTTCATGAGTAGTTCCTCGGTATTGATCCATTCAATCAATTGCGCAAAATCTTCTCGGTCAAAATATTCTAATCTGATCATATTATTAATACTTACAAAATATGGAGAAACTATTTTGCAATTAACCAAAAGTTACTGAGACCCCTGAATTTTTTTTTCAAAATATATTCCAGGGCGGTGATGCCTAGAGGGAAGCCTTCATGACAGGAGAAAGCAGGAGGGCCCATTTTTCGTATTGTTTTCCTGACGGATGCAAACCATCTGTCGCCGTTAGGGCAGGGTCATTCAAGGCCTGCCGGGAAATCGGGGTAATATCAATATACGATACTCCGGATTGATTTGTGATGTCCCGCTTAATGGAATTAAAAACGTCGATTTCACGGGATATCCTTGCTGTGTCTGAATTGCGTGCAAAAGGAGTGACACTATAATCCGGGATGGACAACACAAACACCCTTGACCTTCTTCCACCAGCATAAGTGATCGCCCGGTTAAGGAGATCAGTGAACTGGATGCGATACTCATCAGTGCTTCTCCCCTGGTATTGGTTGTTCACTCCAATCAACAGGGTGACAAAATCATAGGTTTTAGCAGGCGGGTTGTTGTTCAGGGTATTGAGCAGGTTGCCCGTTGTCCAGCCCGTAGTGGCAATAATTTCCGCCTGGGTCATTTGCACGTTTTGCCCGATGAGCTGCCGTACGGCATAAAAAGCGAATCGCTGGTCTGCAGCTACGGACTGTCCTATAGTATAAGAATCCCCAAGGGCCAGGTAAGTTTTCGCCCTGGTCGTTGTATCAACCGGTATTACCGGGGCGCGGTATACAATTTTTTCTTTGGAACAACCACTAGCCAGGAGTTGGAGGGCAACTGAAATGAGCAGCAGAAAAGAAAACCGTGTTTTTGTGAGTTTCATTTGCATACCCTATATACGGTTATCCTTATGCAAAAGTTTAAAAATGGTGAGAGTTATTACTTTTTTAGCATTTGCAATACTGTCCCATACATTACTTCCGCTCCCAGGGCCAGGTCTTCATCAGCAGCATATTCCAGTGGATTATGACTGATACCATCTTTGCACCGCACGAATATCATCCCATAGTCACAGGCGTAAGACAAAGCCATGGCATCATGAAAGGGGCCGCTCATCAACTCGGGAGCGTCCAGTCGGAGCTCCGCGCATTGCGCATGGATAATTTCCTTGATCCAATTGGCACAATAACGTGGTTCGCTGTTAGTATCTTCTGATATCTCATAAGTGAGCTGGTGTTTCGCAGCTATGCTGTCAATTTTTTCTTTTAATTCTTTTTCATAACGATGCCTTCTTTGCAGGTCGATGTCCCTGAGGTCAATGGTAAAGTTTACTTCCTCCGCGATGATATTCCGGCTTGCCGGGAATACGTTCATGGTTGCGACTGTTCCCACTGTAGGGGCACCTGGTACCTGGGTTACGATCTGGTTGAGTGCTACCGTAATTTCGGCTGCACCGAGTAATGCATCTTTCCGCAGCGGCATTGGCACTGATCCCGCGTGACCAGCCATACCCTTCAGTTTCACGGTGAGCCATAAAGGACCCGAGATGCCGGATACCACACCGACAGGTTTATTGCCGATGTCCAGCACCGGCCCCTGTTCTATATGTAACTCGAGAAATGCAAAAATGCTTCCCGGCTGGTATTCAGACTCTTTAAATTTTGACGTATCACAACCAAAATCTCTCAAGGCTTCTTCCCTGCTAATGCCATCCTTATCCTTTCTCAGGAGTTCCCCTTCCTCCAATTTACCAAGGATCCCCCGGCTACCGAACAAACCTTTATTAAAACGCCAGCCTTCTTCATCGGCGAAAGAAATCACTTCAATCGTTCTTCGAGGCTGAACATTGTTTTCGCTTAAAGTCTTCACCACTTCAATCGCGCAAAGTACTCCCGCCACACCATCAAACCTGCCGCCATAAGGCTGGGAATCCAGGTGAGACCCGAGCATGAGTACGGGCAAGGATGGGTCGTTACCGGGCAGCCTGCCAACCAGGTTGCCAAAATTATCAATCCGGGTTTTCATGCCCGCGTCTTCCATCCATGATGCAGCCCGTTCAAATGCTTTTTTTTCAAGCGCAGAGTGTGCCGGCCGGCAAGTCCCGGTTTCACCGATCTTGCCTATTTTACTCATCGCTTTAAAGTGTTCTTGCAGGCGGACAGGGTTGATGCTCATGGTCATAATTTTTTGACAGAAATAATTTTTATCGGCGTTATAAAAGATTCCCCGCTACTTTTTTTGTTCTGTATCTCCCGTACCACTTTCATGCCCTTGAAGACTTTCCCAAAAGCGGCATACCCCAGCCCGTCAGAATTACCGCCGCTGCTACTATCAAACTGTGGCTGATCGCCGATACAGATAAAAAATTCGGAGGTAGCTGAACCCGGCGTGGTACGGGCCATAGATATTGTGCCGCTGCTGTGAGTTAAGCCAGTTTGCCTTGGTGATTCATGTGGAATCTTTTTTAGTGTAGCCTGTGCGCCAGGATCAGTTTTAAACACACCTCCCTGGATAAGCCCTGAATTATATTCCGCGGGTACGTTGTCGTTTTTTATCACCCGGTAAAAACTACTGTTATTGAATATCCCGGCCTCGACATTGCTGAGAAATGCGGCTACCGTAGCGGGGGCTTTATCGGGATACAGTTCCAACTCTATTTCACCGTATTCCGAGTCGATCAATACGTGTGGTTCTTTGTAGGTTTTCTGAGTGCAGGAGAAAAGTAATAAAGAAAGGGTTGCAAGTAATAAATTTTTCATACTGGTAAATTAGTTGTTTGCAGGGAATCATTGAGATGAATAAAGGTAGGCCGTACAAGGGAGTGACACAACGATGTTGAATAGGATTCTAAATGCTGGTCAACAAAAGCATATCTTCCCAACTATCCCTCTTGCGTTGTGATCCTTACAGATTTCCAATATCCTCTTCTTCACATACATTAGTGATCATTCAATGGCAATCCCCTTTTTTGAAATTCGATCCAGTTGAGGTATTCGGGGGCTACCCTGTGTTCTTCCATAGTAATGCAGTCATTTACCGGGCACACCAGCTGGCAAAGGTTACAACCTACACATTCCTCTTCTTTGATCGTATAAGTGTTATAGGGATTACCGGGTGTTAAGGCGATGGATTGATGCGATGTGTCTTCGCAGGTAATAAAACAAAGCCCGCAGTGGATACACTTATCCTGGTTGATGTGTGCGATGTGGTGATAGTTAATATCCAGGTCTTCCCAGTGTGTGATAGTATTCACAGATTTACCAATAAAATCTTCCAATGTTTTAAAACCTTTTTCATCCATCCAGTTGTTCATGCCTTCGCACAGATCTTCGATGATGCGAAAGCCATGGGTCATTGCAGCCGTACAGACCTGTACATTCGTGGCACCCAGTAACATAAACTCCACCGCATCTTTCCATGTGCTGATTCCGCCGATGCCGGATACAGGTACCTGCCTTGTTGTTTCATTCTGGGCAATGGTGGTCAAAAATTTTAGAGCGATTGGTTTTACCGCAGGGCCGCAATAACCGCCGAAAACACTTTTACCTGCTACATACGGATTGGGCACGAGTGTATCCAGGTCAACGCCTGTAATGGATTGAATGGTGTTGATGAGCGACAATGCATTGGACCCGGCTTCTACAACAGCTTTGCCGGTGGGAACGACAGAGTGCACATTGGGAGTAAGTTTCGTGATAACGGGGATGGTCGCTTTTTCCATCACCCACTCTACTACCATCCTGGCAATTTCAGGATCCTGGCCAACAGCCGCGCCCATACCGCGTTCTGTCATTCCATGGGGGCAACCAAAGTTTAGTTCGAAACCCATAGCGCCTGCATCCTCGCATTGTTGTATCAGTTCATGCCAGCTCTCTTTGTTGTTATCCGCCATCAGGGAAACGATCATTGCCCTGTCGGGAAATAATTTGATACACTCGGTGATCTCTTTAAGGTTAATATCCAATGGCCGGTCGCTGATGAGTTCGATATTATTAAATCCCATAACCCGCTTACCACCATAGTTTACCGCGGAATAACGGCTGGATACATTTTTTACCTGCGAGCCCAGTGTTTTCCAGACCACACCACCCCAGCCTGCTTCAAAGGCGCGGAGTACATTTATTTTTTTATCTGTCGGCGGTGCACTCGCCAGCCAAAAGGGGTTGGGGGAAGTGATGCCGAGGAAGTTTGAAGATAAGGAAGCCATTATTTTAAGATTTCACGCAAAGACGCCAAGGGGCGAAGAAGCAAAGTTTTAAAAATTGTTTACTATTCGGTGTATTCCATCTTTAATTAGACTTACATTAAAATTTATCAATAACCCTAATTTTAAATTCGTCAATTTCAAATAAGTTTGAACTTGCCTGTAATGAACCGGTGCAAGTGCTTCTATGGATTTCAGTTCTACGATCACTTTGTCTGCAATAATTATATCCGCCCTAAATCCCGCGTCCAATTTTATCTCTTCGTGGACTAATGGGATGGCGTGCTGCCTTTTAAAGCTAATGCCTGTTTTTGTCCACTCATAACAAAATATTTCCTCATAGACTGATTCAAATAAACCAGGTCCATATTTGAAATGTAAGTGGTAGCAGATATCAACCACCATTCTTGCAATGTCGTTTTCACTCGGCATACAGTTACTTTTATAGGGTACCCACTACGAATAAAACTCTTTGCTTCTTCTCCTACTTTGCGTCTTTGCGTGAAAAATATTCTAAGATGCCAGCCGCCCCATCTTTCCCCGCCTGCACTGCATCCACCACTTCCTTTCCGCCATTTACGCAATCACCGCCGGCAAAAACTCCAGGTACATTTGTTGCACTATTTTGAATGTTAATCTTCCCATTATTATTCGTTATCCCATTATTCGTTATCAATTGTTCAAACGGCATCTGCCCAGCCGCTTTAATGACCATGTCAACATCCAGGGAAAAAGTCTCCCCCGTATCAACCGGCGAACGCCGCCCACTGGCATCCGGTTCCCCTAATTTCATCCTGCTGCAAACAATAGTTTTTACTTTCCCGCCTTCACCGATGATTTCCTTAGGTGATGAAAGCCATATAATTTCACATCCATCGAGCATAGCAATATCCAGTTCATGTTGTGTACAAGGCATCTCCTCCTGTGTCCTCCTGTAAAGCATCGTGACCTCGCTCGCACCTAATCGTTTTGCCTGTGTGGCCGCATCAATGGCCGTCATACCCATCCCGATAACTGCGACCTTGTCACCAACGGGAACGGAAGCATACCCATTGTTCCGCAGGTTGTAAATAAAACTGATGGCGTCTTCCACTCCTTCCAGGTCTTCGCCCGGGATATCCAACTGCCTGGCCAGGCCTACTCCAACTCCCAGGTAAACAGCGTCATAATTTTCCTTTAGTTCAGCTAACGTAATGTCTTTGCCTAATTCCTGGTTGTATTTGATCCATATCCCACCAATGGCGGTGATATAATCTACTTCATCCTCGCAGAACTTAGGGGTGACTTTATATGCTGCAATACCATAGGTCATCAAACCTCCGCCCTTACTTTCCTTTTCATAAATGGTTACATCCACTCCCTCGCGGCTAAGCATATGCGCGCAACTAAGCCCGGCCGGGCCGGCGCCGACAATGGCAACCTTTTTACCCGTACTTTCCTTTCTTTTAAATAACTGCCAGCTATTAGCCATTGCTTTTTCCGTACTGTAACGCTGAAGCCGGGCGATGTGGATTGGTTCTTCATGCATCAGGTTAAAAACGCAACTACCCTCGCAAAGTTTTTCCACCGGGCAAACCTTACTGCACCCCGCGCCCATAATATTGCTCAGGAATATGGTGTGTGCACTCCCCTTAATATTATCCGTAGTGATCTGTTTAATAAACTTCGGCACATTGATACTCGTGGGGCAGGCTTTTATACAAGGCGCATCATAACAAAACAAACAACGGTTGGCTTCCACCAATGCTGCATCTTCCGTTTCAAACGGCGGATGAATGTCGGAGAAATTTTCTGCGTATTGCTCCTTGGTTAGCCTGTAATTTTGAATGGACATCCTGTTATTTTAAATTTTTAATGTTGAATGTTGAATGAAGGACAATTAAAGTTTTCATTCTACATTCAAAGCAGCGTTTAGAGTTCAGTAATTTTACCATAAGTCTCAGGCCTGCGATCCCGGAAAAACTGCCATTTACTTCTCACTTCATCTATTATATCCAGGTCAAATTCGGCGATCAATAACTCGTCTTTATCTTCCGACGCGGTTGCGAATATTTGTCCGCGTGGATCTACAAAATAACTGGTGCCATAAAACTTACCGAGGTTCCAGGGGGCTTCAGTTCCTACACGGTTGATACATCCCATAAAATACCCGTTTGCTACTGCATGTGCGGGTTGCTCCAACTTCCATAAATTTTGAGACTGCCCCACAGTTGTTGCGGAAGGATTGTACACGATCTCGGCGCCATTTAATCCCAGGCATCTTGCACCATCCGGAAAATGCCGGTCATAACAAATGTAAACTCCCACTTTGGCATACTTTGTCTGAAATACGGGATAACCAAGATTGCCCGGCTTGAAAAAAAACTTCTCCCAGAAACCACCGGTATGTGGGATATGGTTTTTCCTATACTTGCCAAGATAAGCTCCATCTGCATCAATTACTGCCGCTGTATTATACAATATACCTGATTGTTCTTTTTCATACACGGGCACGATAATAACCATGTTATATTTTTTGGCATAAACAGCCATACGTTCGGTAGTAGGGCCCGGTACCGTTTCAGCATAGGCATACCATTTAGCATCCTGGCCGGGGCAGAAATAAGGTGTATTAAAGATCTCCTGCAAACAAAGTATCTGCACACCTTTTTCACCTGCTTCTTCAATCAATGGAGTGTGTTTCTGTTCCATCGCTTCCATGATCTCTGCAATGCTTCCTTCTCCCTCTGTTTTTGGAAGAGACATTTGAATAAGGCCTGACTTTATGATCCTTGGCATAATAATTATGTTGAATTTTAGATGATGAATGTTGAATGAATGAAGACATTTAAAATTTAGCATTCAACATTTAAAATAACCTATATTAACTGTGATACTTTTTTGCGTTTAATGAACTTCCCATACCCTTTCTCCAACAAACACTCATTGTTATCGACAGCAATTCTCCCCCTTAGTAAAACCGTCTTTACTTTTCCGGTCAACACCCATCCTTCGTAACCACTATAATCCACGTTCATATGATGTGTTTTGGCAGACAGGGTGTGCTTTTCGTTTGGATCAAAAATCAGGATATCTGCATCACTACCTACAGCAATCGTTCCTTTACGTGGAAACATTCCGAAAATCTTCGCAGGATTTGTACAGGCAACCTCTACATATTTATTCAATGTTATTCTTCCTTTGTTCACTCCTTCGCTAAAGAGAAGTTCCATCCTGTTTTCTATAGCCGGGTGACCATTTGGTATTTTTGAGAAATCGTCTTTTCCCATCAGTTTTTGTTCCCACATAAAAGGGCAGTGGTCTGTAGCCACGACCTGCACCAGTCCCTGGTTAATACCGGCCCATAAAGTTTCCTGGTCTTTCTTTTGGCGGAGTGGGGGACTCATTACCCATTTTGCGCCATCAAAGTCTTTTTCATATAACGTTGCATCAAGCAGTAAATATTGTATGCAGGTTTCTACAAATACTTTTTGGTTTCTTTTAGTAGCATTGCGCACAGCATTCAATGCACCTTCGCAGGTCAGGTGTACAATATAACCCGGGCAACCGGTATAATTTGCCATATCAGCAAAACGTTCACTGGCTTCTGCTTCCGTTACTTCCGGTTGTGATAAATAATGATAGATGGGTGCAAGATTCCCTTCGGCCTTATTCTTTGCAATTAAGAAATCGATCATATCACCATTGGTTGCATG
>JAKFCK010000011.1:0-1646 GCA_036676685.1 Chitinophagaceae bacterium
TCAAAAATATTACCTGAAGGTGCTATTCAACTTATTTGTGGCAGTGCAGGTGATCTCCTTGATCATGTTACATCACAGGATGTGGTAACCTTCACAGGTTCTGCAACAACGGGTCATATGTTAAAGGCTCACCCGGTTATTATGCGGGAAAACGTTCCATTTAATATGGAAGCGGATTCATTAAATTGTTTGGTTTTGGGAAATGATGTAACCCCTTCCATGCCGGAATGGGATATTTTTATAAAAGAGGTTCGAAAAGAAATGACGGTTAAAGCCGGACAAAAATGTACGGCGATCCGGCGCATATTCGTTCCCGTTAATATGTTGGAAGATGCCTATATCGCTTTGGGTGATGCACTATCAAAAACGCCGATCGGTAATCCTTTAAATGAAAAAGTAAAAATGGGTTCACTCGCTGGTCATCAACAGCGAAAGGAGGTGAGGGAGAATGTGGAGCAATTGCTTCATACATCTTCTATTGTTTACGGTGATCTTGAAAAAGTGGATCTCATTGATGCAGACCAGGAAAATGGGGCATTTTTATCTCCCTTATTATTATTGAATCAGTTGCCTTTTGACGATGAATCCGTGCATACGATTGAGTGTTTTGGCCCGGTAAGTACCATTATGCCTTATGAATCGATGACCGATGCCATTGCATTAGCCAAAAAAGGAAAGGGATCTCTATGCTGTTCCATTGTGACAGCGGATGATAAACTGGCAACTGATTTCATCATTGGTGCGGCCACACATCACGGTCGTATGTTGGTATTAAACCGGGATTGTGCAAAAGAAAGCACCGGGCATGGAAGCCCATTGCCACAGCTTGTGCATGGCGGCCCCGGCAGGGCAGGTGGTGGCGAGGAAATGGGAGGCGTTAGAGGCGTGAAACACTATATGCAGCGGGTGGCTATACAGGGTTCACCCACCACACTAACGGCTATCACTAACTGCTATCAGCAAAATGCAAAAGGGCTTACAACGGCAATCCATCCATTTAAAAAATTTTACGAAGAACTTGTTGTTGGCGAACAGATCATCACCGAAAAAAGATTAATCACCAGTGAGGATATTGACCGCTTTGCTGATTTAAGCGGCGATCACTTTTATGCACATAAAAAAGAAACGGATTTTACAGGTACCATGTTTGATCAGCAGGTTGCTCATGGCTATTTTATTTTAAGCGCCGCGGCAGGTTTGTTTGTCGATGGCAGTGACCTGGGTCCGGTATTACTGAATTATGGAATTGATGAATTACGGTTTACCAAACCAGTTTATCCCGGAACGGAGATCCATATCAAATTTACCTGCAAGGAAAAAATTCCGCAGGATGTAAAAGATGAAAACGATATTCCCAAAGGAATTGTAAAATGGCTGGTTGAAATAATAGATGATACCGGTGAGCAGGCGGGGATTGCAACGATACTGACAATGGTTAAGAGAAAAGGATCATAACAGGTTTAAGTTTACAGGTCATTATAAAATATTTTTTATGTTAATGCAGATCAAAGACGGTTATGTAAAAACCGAAACGCACCAGGGTGTAACAACAATAGAATTTTTCCATCCTCAAAGCAATTCCTTACCAGGAAAAATGCTGGAGGAGTTGACAGTGGAGATCCATTCTGCCGGGCTGAACGAAGCAA
>JAKFCK010000012.1:0-8610 GCA_036676685.1 Chitinophagaceae bacterium
ATGACCCGATTTTCCAGACGTTTGTGGTACACCTCGGTTCTGTTCATGCCAAGGGGCTGGGAAATGTGCTGCGCCATAAGATTTTTGAACGTTTGCCCCGAGGCTTTTTCAATGATACTTCCCAACAGGGCATAGCCGGTATTGCTGTACTCCCATTTTTCGCCTGGCGTAAAACGCACAGGGGGTTTCTTGTCCGCCAGTAGTTGAATCAGCATGGCATTGGTCATTATATTTTTGTTATCCCAATGCTCCCTGGCAAGGTCCATATAATCGGGGAGGCCGGAAGTATGATTCAGCAATTGGCGGACGCTGATGTTGGGATAAGGTAATGCGGGGAAAAATTTACGCAAGCTATCGGTATAATGCAGCTTCCCTTGTTTCTTTAGTATCATAATGCCCATGGCGGTAAACTGTTTGCTTACTGATGCCAGTTCGAAAACAGATTCGTTGTTGAGATCCAGGCCCTTTTCCCGGAAAGCTTTACCATAACTTTTCTGGAAAATTGGCTGGCCATTTTCCGCGATCAGTACATTACCGGTAAATTTCCCTTCGTTGAATAACCGGGAGAAAACGCTGTCAAATCGGACCGTTCTATCCTGCGCATGTGAAACAAGACTGAATAGCAATGTACCGGTGACAAGGAGTATTTTTTTCATGAGCAATGTGTTAAGTTTTATGGGTCAATCAAAATTTTCCAGAAATATATCCGGGGCAGCATAAATATAACCAACTGCCCGGCCAGGTAGATTATTAAAGCCGTAAAGGTTTCCTTTATGGACAGGCCCTGTTTCCACTGGTAAAATAACAGGGTTACCAGCAATACGTCAATCAAAATAAATGTGGCAATAAAAAAATTCACCTGCAGGTTATAGTTTATGTACAATGGAATGAGCATCCGGTCTACCGTGGGGCCCAGTAGCGTGAGGATGGCGGCAAACATATAACCCGCATGAGCTACTATCATCTTCCGGTTTACTACAGCGAGTGAATAAAAGATTCCAAGCCAAAGCCAATACAACACGCCGATATTCATGTATTCGGCGGCATTGATGAACATTTCCTCCGCCGGGATCGTTTTTCCCTCTTTTGCCAGCCGGGCTGTTTCATCGGTGATAAACTTAAAATAGCTGTGCCTGATCATCAGCCAGGCAGTAAATAAAACCACCGGCATAAGGAAATAACTAAGTTTTCCTATTTTTTTGTGGAGCCGGGTTTTTTTCTTTAGAATCAACCAGGGTTGTATTAGGATCACGGCAATCCATAACAACATAAAAAAAGCGTGGATATGAAAGATGGAGGGAAGCGGGGTAAATAATTTTGAAAAGTAAGTTGCATTAAACCCGAAGTAGGTGAGGGGTAGCAATAGTAGTAGCCACCAGGTGATGTTTGGAAATAATATTTTGTTAAGGACTTTCAATGCAGTTTACATGCTGTTTTTTTTTGTTCGGGTGGGTGACGGTACTAACCGTATGCTGGCTTTATTTTAAATATCTTTCAAAAAAAGGAAATACTTCTGTAAATACCCTGCCTTCAAACCCATCCAGCATGTTTACATGATCACCTATGTATTCTTCTGCAAAGTGCGTAACACCTAATGCTTCTAATTTTTTACTTAATTCCATGTTGGTCTCCGGGATATGTTTAAATTCCTCGTTGCGGCCCCAGTCTATTTTTAGTGCAGTTAAACTTTTTAATGCAGGCAAATGATTTTCTATCATGTTAATAGGAAAATTTGCTTCCCATTTTTTCAGCACAGCTTCATTTACTTCCATTTCTCCATTTACATATTTCATGGGCTGATCTGCCTGCAGCAACGATTCATCCACATTCGGCGAGTACATCCTGGCCAGGCTCGAATAGATCATTTCAAAAAAAGGAAATTTATCAAAATCGTGATAAGGTGCTGCATTCCTTAGCGAATCCATATTTTTTTGTTCCGAAACCCTTTTAAAGGCAGGATGCGAAAGGCGGAAATCATCGGAAAAATGTAAGGCTCCCGGGCTCATGGCATATACCGCACTAAACTGGTGAGCAAATAACATGGCCATTTTTAAGGCACCTGTGCCACCCATAGAATGCCCGGCGAGGCCGCGGCTATCCCGGTGAGCAATGGTTCTGTAATGCAGGTCCATATATTCCACGACATCTTTCCCGATAAAGTCAGCCCAGTTGCCGGCAACTGATGAATTGGTATAAAAGCTACCGAAGTATTTTGTCATGCTGTTAGGCAGCACCAGGATAGAAGGACGTAGGTGTCCCCCGTTGATGGCTGAATCCATCAGGTTTTTAAAACCGATCCATTCCATCATCTCGTTGTCTTGAACGGCGAAACCATGCAGGAAATAAATTACGGGATAGCGGGCCTTTGACTTTTCATAACCAGGGGGCAGGTAAATGGTAAGCCTGCGGTTGGGATCTTCACCTCCCTGATTGTTTTTAATGGAGGGGGCCATTATTTTTTGAGTAATGACCGATCCTTGTTTTGGTGCCTGCGAAAATGCAATGCAAAACAGGGCCATGAATAACATTGTTGTGATAAGTGATTTCATTTTTTCGTTTTAATTACAGATCTTTTTTCCCCGGCGCCCGCTCATTTAAAACCGGATTAAAAGACAAAAATTGCCATCACCCAAATACAGTATAGCCAGGCCAGGCCTATCCAGCTTATAGGATGTATCTTTTTGAGGGTATTCCAATCGTAGATAAAGAGCGAAATGAATAGCAGGCTTGGCACAATGGCATTAAATAGATCGACATTATCGATATGAAGACGGCCGGAGAGCCTGTCCAGGATCGGAGGACCAATTATATAAAATGCACCTACCTGGATAAACCTCTTGTGCAAAACCGGTCTTTTCCTGTAGCGCCAGGCAAGCCAGATGCAGATGGCAAAACTGAACATCAGTATACGGTTAGCTTTTACAAAAAATGGCATAACATCCCATCCTTTATAGATTACCACGAAGATGTAGACCGAAGTAATAAACACACCCAGCGCCGCCAACATGCCGGCAATACCCCAGCGCATATGCGCTTTATAATTTTTGCTGCGGATAAAACCGCTTTGTACTACGAGCATAATAAACCATGCAAAACAAAACAAACCGTGAAGAATGAATTTGGGGTCACGGTTACTTTTTTGCCCCACATCTGTAATAAGATTGTCTGAAAAAGCCACAACCGACATTACCAGCATCAGCAAGCTGGTGATTAAAAAGTAATTTTTTTTCATTTGATTTTTTTTTCATTGGATTGCCGGCGGTTGGGTTTATACTTAGCAGACCTATAGGCTTTAAAAACCTAATAGGTTTAACCATTGACTACTTTTATGATCATTTATTTGTCAACCTCTTTATAGCATTTAAAACAGCTTCTGGTTTTTCAAACTGAATTGGATGGCCACTGTCAACAATTTCATAGCGGGTATTCGTTTGTTGTTTTGCCCAACTTACGAGTTCATCCACCCATATTTTCTTTAAAGGTTTTTCGGAAACGCTCCATCCCCTGTCACTGCCGGCTATCAGCAATTCAATTTTTCCTTTATAGTTTTTGTCAGAAAGTGCAGCCTGGTACATAGTGGCCATCATTGCGCCAAATTCATCCTCTGCGGCACGATTGTCACCTGCTCTTTCCATGAACATACGGGTGAAGGCATCCGGGTATTGCGCCGCCATTTGATCATAGGCTTCTTTGGCAGCAGGATCCACCAGCAGTAATCCTCTTGTTTCACCGGGATATTTTGCAGCAAAAGCGCGGGCAAAGGCGCCGCCCCAACTCCAGCCACCGATGATAAAAGGGCCTTTAATACCAGCTTTCGACAAAGCTTCTTTTAATTCTTCCGCCACCCGGTAAGCAGTCCTGGGTTTAGAGCAGGAAACAGACGCCAGGTAACCCGGTCGATCGTAGGTAATCACGGTATAACTTTTAGATAATTCCGGTGTTATGCTGCTCCAGCACTCATGGTTACTGTTGCCACCGGCTTCCAGGATCACAACAGGTCCCTGGTGGCCTGTCTTATATAAAACCATTTCATGCCCGTCCACGTTTACCCTCAATGTGTCTGGTTTTACCAGCATGCTGCTTAACATGGCTTTTGCGTGTTTATTGGTAGAATCCATTGTGATGGCCTTTTTGTAATTTTCCATGGCCAGGGGGATATTGCCGGCCCGTTTTAGCGCTTCGGCATAACTGTCGTATACATTTGCAGAATTGGGGAACTGCCTCACATTAATTTCGAACATTTTGAGTGCATCCTGCACATTTTTTTTATCGTTCAATAACTGGTAACCCCAGCGGTTTAATTGCCTTTCGGCACCACGAAAATCATATTGCTTCTTTTCTTCCTCACGCAGGGAATGATAAAACTGTGCGGCTTCGGTCATCGAGCCGTTATTGATTCTCGTTCGTAATGCAGTGGCAAAATGTTTTTTCAGCGGTTCAGCGGGCAAATCATACAACAGGTTGATGATACCCTGCAAAAGACTGCCGGTGGCACCTCCCGTGTTGTCCAGTATAACCACAAAATTTTCATCCTTCGGAAAACGCGCCAGTTCTGATAAAAAACCATTGATACCGCCGTTGTGCCAGGTCATTTCAATATTCCTGGTCGAATCTTTTGCAGGGAAATTCCTGGTGAACCAGCCGTACCCCGCTTTGTCCCTGCCATCGGCTATATAACCGGCAAACATTTTTTTCTTCAATGAATCCGGGAGCAGTTTTTCAGTGTACAGGATTTTGTTCCAAAGGAACAGGTCTTCTACAGTGGAATACAGGGATCCTGCTGCATAGGGCAGGCTCATATCCAGGTATTCGGCATTCCTGAATCCGTCGAGAATATTTTCATAACCGGCAGCCCGGTTGCTGATTATTTTTTCTGTAAAATCATAACCGGTATTTTTCATACCCGCTACGTCCAATACGCGCTCCTGTAGCACAATGTTGTAGGGCTTTTTGGTAATAGCTTCTATTATGGCGCCCAGGATAAAATAACCCGAGTTGCTGTAATTGAATTTCGAACCGGGTTTAAATTCAAGGTCGCCGCTGCAATAGATCTGCATAAAATCCGTCACCGGAAAATTTTGTTTGTTGTCCCCCTTATAAAAGTTATCGTTGTTGGTATAGTTTGGCAAACCCGAACTATGCGTGAGCAAATGATGAATGCTGATACTGTCGCCGGTTTCCCTGCGGTAATGCGGCAGGTAGCGGGTGAGGGGCGCATCCAGTTTTATTTTGCCCTCATTCACCAGTTGCATGATGAGCATCGCAGTAAACTGCTTGGTTACCGAACCTACCCTGAATTTTGTTTGGGGTGTATTTGGAATATTCCATTCCATGTTGGCCAAACCCACCGCGTTTTTATAAACCAGGTTTCCCTTTTCCGCAACCAATACGGCACCATTAAAGCGTTGCTGGCTGGCATAGTGTTTTACGAGTGCATCAATTTTTTCTGCAATAGGCTGCGCCGTACCGGTTTGTGCAAAAGCACAAAACAGCAACAGCAAAAACATTTTTTCAATTTTCATAAAGTGCATTTTATTGACCATGTTATTTGTTTATGGTCTCTTTTTTCATAAAGGAAGCATGCAGGTGAGCAATCTTCCATGTCCCTTTTCTTTTCACCCATAGCATAGTTCTCCTGGAGAGCCTGCTCACGCCATCGCCCAAATGAAAAGTCATCAGCGCCGTATGCCCGTATAATTGAATTGAAATATTTTTTGGAGATATTTCCATCTCATATTTATCGGGATTGTTCATGAATTCCGGGAATAATTGCAGCCAGGTTTTCTCTATATTTTCTATGCCGCTGATACGTGCAGCGTAATCCCACTCCGGGAAAAATATGCTGGCGTCGGCCGTAAATGACTGCCGGAAAGGTTCCCATTGAAAATGATTAAAGGCCTCTACAAATTTTTCAACGGCTTTAATCACAGCTATGGAATCGTTCTTTTGAGCAGATATTGCGGCAGGCTTAACAATAATGCCTGTTAGCATAATGGCAACCAAAAGGAATCTTTGTATCATAGGTTTAATCTTTTATCTGATGTATTCCCAACTTCGAATTCTGTAACAATTTGCCGGCAACTCTGCTGGTTGCGTTATTTACCTTTTCGTTTTAGTTGTTGCTGCGTGTTGCAATGGATACCGCCACCGTTCCAGTTTTGTGGCATACAGTCCACCCAAACCAGCTTCCTGTCGGGGGAACTGCCTTAAATTTTGCAAGAGGAAGCGTTATTATCAGCCTGATTATTGTGCCTGGTCTGAGCTGATATCTACTACCGCTTTCCATTCGCCGGCTGTATTTTTTTTCCATACAGTTACTACATTGCCCTTAATAACAAAGGGCTTCCCGGTGCTGTCCTGCATGGTCATTTCATTTTTTTCGATAAGGTAAGCCATATCGCCGCTTTCACTTACGTCGACCTTCACGGGTTCCCAGGTGATTTTAAAGCCAGGAATATTCAAGCTTTCCTCCACCATTTGCCTGAGTGCATTCTTGCCGTTTATAGCCGGGCGGCCATTTGTAAACAACACAGCATCATCAGACCAGTAGTCTACAATTTTGTCAACGTCCTTGCCCGCCGCCTGTTTAGACCATTCCCTGCTCAGTGCCATTAGTTTTTCCCCCTCGGCTTTAGTGTCCACTTTTTTTTGATTGCAACAGATCAAGGTCACTGTTACAAGCATAAGAGCTAATTTGTTTGTCATATTTTAGGTTTTTAAAAGATTTAATCCTGGTAATTCAGGTGCTTGCTTTTTTTGAAGGCGTAGGCAACAGAAGGCCACCAAACCATTATTATTTCCGCAACGATCAGTGGCACGAAGGAAAAAAAATATTCATTTACTACCCGCCTGTAAGTGCCGTCCTCAATTGTTCCAAACAAAAAATCGAGCGGAAGAATTCCGTCTATCCTTACCGCCACGAAAGCCATCACGCACACGTAACTCCTCACCATCATCTGCCTGTGCACTTTTATGTTCCGGGATCTCACAGCTTTCCAGGCAAACCAGGTCGATAGCAATGTGAAAACAGTGAGCAGGGATAAAGAAATGCGGCAGGGTACACAAGAACTTACCAGCGATAACCGGCCGGCAGAGATGCCAATGAGCAATATGCCAAACATGTAGAGTTTTCCGGACAACCGATGAAAGGTTAAATACCTGTTTCTTATAAAAGGGGAGAACTGTGGCGGACCGGACAACAATGCCATCGTACCCCCGACCAGGTGCATTACAACCCAAAGCTGGTTATTCAATAGGCTTCCACCAAAGTTTTTGCTCCGGTAGCCAAAAAGGAAAGCCCCCACGTTATCCATTAAAAAATACAACGATAACACGATGATAACTGCCCAGGAGAGAAAATAAGAAAGTTGTTTTAGAAGTTGCATTCGTTCGGTTTCATCAGTTATATTACCCCATCCCCGATAATTTAATTTTAAAAGATAATACGTATTCATTCAACATGCAAGTGTCCGGAGGCTGGTGCATATCCTAAAGCTAAGTTTTCCACCGGCGTGTTGGCGGATGATTTATCAACTGACAACAAGGAATTATTTTATGGTTATCGCAGGAATAGATCCACTATGCAGACCTGGAGAAAAACCGCGATTTGGGCACAAAAAATCCCCGTTGAATAATCAACGGGGATCTTTATAATTAATTAGCCTGGATTATTCAACACTATGCACACCCATTACCGGGGGCATATTTTGTAATGTTTCAATCTTAGCTTTTCTTCTTGTTTCAATTTTGTCAGCATGAATACTGGCAAGGGTAGGCGCAATAACCAGCGACACAATACTCATCAGTTTGATCAGGATGTTCATAGATGGACCAGAGGTATCTTTAAATGGATCTCCTACGGTATCACCGGTTACAGATGCTTTATGTGGTTCTGATTTTTTGTAGAACATCTCACCGTTTATTTCCACGCCTTTTTCAAAGGACTTTTTAGCATTATCCCATGCGCCACCGGCATTGTTCTGGAACATCCCCATCAATACACCACAAACGGTGGCGCCTGCAAGAAATCCACCCAGTACTTCGGGGCCAAACACGAACCCGATGATCACCGGCGAAAGCAACGCAATAGCACCCGGCAACATCATTTTCTTCAAGGAAGCTTCTGTAGAAATAGCTACGCATTTATCATACTCCGGTTTGCCTGTACCTTCCATGATGCCGGGAATGGTACGGAACTGGCGGCGAACTTCTTCCACCATCGCCATGGCGGCCTCACCTACGGCGCGGATGGCAAGAGACGAAAATATAAAGGGGATCATACCGCCAACAAAAAGGCCGGCCAGCACATCCGCATTGTAAATATCAATACCGTCAATTTTAGCGATACCCACAAAAGCGGCAAACAAAGCCAGTGCGGTCAATGCCGCAGAAGCGATAGCAAAACCTTTTCCGCTTGCTGCTGTAGTGTTACCCACGGCATCAAGGATATCTGTTTTCTCCCTTACATCTGCAGGAAGTTCGCTCATTTCAGCAATACCACCGGCATTGTCCGCAATGGGACCGAAAGCATCAATGGCCAGTTGCATAGCAGTGGTAGCCATCATACCTGCAGCGGCAATGGCCACACCGTATACACCTGCGCACTCGTAA
>JAKFCK010000013.1:0-5554 GCA_036676685.1 Chitinophagaceae bacterium
ACATAATTACGATCCTGTAAATATTTTACACCACTGCTTAGGTTAGCTGCGGGCATTACGTATTTGCCACGGTAAGCCTGGATACCTGCCTCGATGACCTGGCTTTTAATTGCAAAAGGATACGAAAATCTCGCTACTACATGTGGTTCATTATTCAATTCAGGGTTGTTTGCGGTTTGCCCGTTATAAACTCCCAGGCCGAACACACCATAATCGCCACTGCCCTTGAGGCCGGAACTCACCAATTCGGAAAATAATTTTCTTTTTTCTTTGGGGGCCCAGTAAAAAAATACGCCTAAGTCCCTTTCGTTGGATACAGCACTATTTAATGCATCGTTTCTATCCAAAGGGATCCTGTTCTGGCTGGACTGCATGTTTTCAAACCCAAAGGGCACTTTACTCTGCCCGATCCTGAATCTAAATTCATTACTGCTGTCTATACCTATATCAAAATAAGCATCCCTGAGTTGGGCAAAATGCAACTTGTCAGATTCTGCACTACTTACAAAATCAGGCTGAATGTAAAAGTAGACGCGTTTGTTTATCTGCCCGTAGAAAATGATGCGCATCCGGCGAAGGAAAAAACCACCGCCTTTCCCCCAGGATTTATCACATTGTTCGCAACCAAGGTTTTCGTTCGTCTCCAGCAGCCGGTTATACCTTGCCTGGGCATATCCTCTTATCGCAAAACTTTCGAACCATTTTTTGGTGGGGCTTTTTGCTGCGGCGGTTGTTGTCCGGGTAGTGTCTGACTGGGCGGTTCCAGGCAGGGTGGTCCCGATGAAAAGGAGGACAAAAAAACTGAATTTCGTTATGTACATGTTGATCCTGGGATATCCGCTAAATTACGAATGATAACGCAGAATTAACATTGAAAGCGAACAATAACCGGATTATTTTGATATAACTTTTAATCATCAGCCGTACCATCCCCCCCCTTATTGCCGTGTTTGAGCACCTGTGCTTCTTTAAAGAAAATAACCTCCTCTGCAATATTTGTGACGTGATCTCCTACCCGTTCCAGCTTTCGGACAATGGATAAGAGGTTTATCGCCTGGGGAATACCCGCGGCGTTGGCCTGGCAGTATGCCACAACGATGGCCGGCGCTTTGCGGTTAATATCGTTCACCAACAGGTCACGGGAGAAAACCGACCTGGCCAGCCGGCTGTCATTTTCGGTATAGGCAACGATCACATCCTTCAGCATCGCATGCACAATTTCATACATTTCTTTCACGTCAAGTGCCTTGATCAGTTCATGATCGAATGTTTTTTTTCCTTCTACTACAATCTTTGAGATGCCTTCAGCATAATCGCCGATCCTTTCCAGGTCGGAATTGATCTTTAATGTAGCAAAAACCAGCCGCATGTCGTGTGCTACAGGTGTTAATAAGGCAAAAATATTTTCACAATCCCGGTCAATTTTAAGTTCAAAGGCATTCACCCTTCTTTCATGGTGCAGTACTTCATTGGCAAGGTCCTGGTCCTCATCAAGGAGAGCGCAAATACTTTTTTTCAGCTGGTTTTCTACCAGTGAGGCCATATCGCTTAAAGCTTTTTTTAAATGATCGAGTTGTTCCTGTAAATGAGTCATAAAACGTGTTTTTATCCAAATCGGCCTGTTACATAATTTTGTGTCCTTTCTTTTTCCGGGTTGGTGAATATTTGTTTGGTGTCCGAATATTCAATCAATTCCCCGAGATAGAAAAAAGCGGTTTTATCGCTTACCCTTGCTGCCTGTTGCATATTGTGGGTAACAATTACAATAGTGAATTT
This sequence comes from Chitinophagaceae bacterium, assembly GCA_036676685.1. Lineage (GTDB taxonomy): Bacteria > Bacteroidota > Bacteroidia > Chitinophagales > Chitinophagaceae > Ferruginibacter. The sequence goes on from JAKFCK010000013.1 coordinate 1,777, forward strand.
AGATTTTAATTCATAGATCAGGTCTTCGATCTTGGCCGTAGAGATAGGGTCCAGTGCAGAAGCAGGTTCATCCATCAGTACCACGGTAGGTTCCACAGCGAGTGTCCTTGCTATGCAGAGGCGTTGCTGCTGCCCGCCCGAAAGGGAGAGTGCAGATTTATTCAGGTCATCTTTTACTTCATCCCAGAGGGCAGCGTTGCGCAGGGAAAGTTCTGCTCTTTCCTCCAGGACCTGCTTGTCTTTGATGCCATTAATTCTAAGCCCATAAACCACATTCTCAAAGATGGTTTTAGGAAATGGATTGGGTTTCTGAAAAACCATGCCTACTTTTTTTCTCAGCTCATATACTTCTGAGCTGTTGTAAATATCTTTCCCGTCCAGTAAGTAAGTTCCCTCGATCCTGGTATGGTCGATCAAATCGTTCATGCGATTAAAGCACCTTAAAAAAGTAGACTTGCCGCAACCCGAAGGGCCAATAAATGCAGTAACAGTGTTAGACTCTATCCCGATAGAAATGTCTTTCAAGGCTTGTTTTTCCCCGTAGAACAACGTGGCGTTTTTTGTTTCCAGTTTATACATAATTAATACCTCATTTTTTTATACCATTTGTTACGGATGTAAATGGCTATCCCGTTTAACAAAAAGGTAATGAGCAGCAGGATGATTATCCCGGCAGCTGCGTTTACAATAAATCCTGCCTGAGGGCGGGACACCCAGTTAAATACCTGTATCGGTAAAGTGGTAAACTGGTCGTTCGGGCCTTCCGGGATAAACGGCACATACACCAACGCCCCGATCACCAGCAATGGGGCGGTCTCCCCGATCGCCCTGGAAATGGATAATATAATACCGGTCAATATCCCACCAAGGGCAGAAGGGATCACTACCCTGCTGGTTGTTTGCCATTTGGTAGCGCCCATGCCATAAGAACCTTCTCTGAGTGTATTGGGCACTGCCTTCAGCGCTTCCCTGGTGGACACAATGATGATGGGCATGATCAGCAGCGCAAGCGTGAAGGCGCCGGCCAGCAGGCTATTACCCATTTTGGCCATACGCACAAACAATTGCAGCCCGAGTATGCCATATATGACTGATGGCACACCAGCCAGGTTCGCAATATTTATTTCTACAATTTTAGCAAAGCGGTTTTTTGCGCGGTATTCCTGCAGGTACACCCCGGCAAGAATGCCCACCGGCAATGCAATGATGATGGTAAAAAACAAGAGACTCAGCATACCTGCTATAGCGGTGTGAATTCCCGCTCGTTCCGAATGCCGGGAAGGAAGGTTATTGAAGAAACCCCAGTTCAACCGGCCAAACCCCCGCCAGAAAATATCTGCGAGCAGCACCAGCAAAACCAACAATGCAAACATCGTCAGGCCTAAGGCGACAACGCGAAAAAGTTTATCCTTCGATTTGGATATGGCTAAATGTTTATCCATTATTCGTACTGATTTTGGTATTTTTTGCGCAACCAGAAACTGATATTATTCAATATAAAAGTGAACACGAACAAGGTCATGCCTGCTGCGAAAATAGTCCGGTATTCCAGCGAATCCTGGGGCACATCTCCCATACTTACCTGTACTATGTAGGTTGTGATGGTTTCCACGGATTCCAGCGGGTTAAAAGTCAGGTTGGGTTCCTGCCCTGCTGCCACTGCTACGATCATTGTTTCGCCCAACGCCCTGGATACAGCGAGGATAATGGAAACCAATATTCCTGAAGAAGCGGCCGGGATCATCACCCGGAGGGCGGTCTGCAATTTTGTTGCCCCCATCCCGTAAGAAGCTTCCCGTAAAGATTTTGGCACTGCCCTCAAGGCATCTTCGCTCAGGGAAGTGATATAGGGTATGATCATTACCCCCATCACGAGGCCGGGCGATAAAGCATTAAAACCCCTCAGGCCCGGGATGAACGACTGGAGCAGCGGGGTAACAAACTGCAGGGCAAAAAAACCGTACACCACTGTAGGAATGGCGGCCAATATTTCCAACACTGGTTTGATCACCGAAGTAAAACGGGGGGAGGCATATTCATTTAAATAAATGGCAATGATCAACCCGATAGGGACTGCGAATAAGATGGCGATCGTTGTGGTAAGCAGGGTGCCGGATAAAAGGGGAAGGATACCAAAATGTTTGTCAGAAAATAAGGGCGTCCATTGTGTATCCGTAAAAAAATCAATAATAGAAACTTCCCCGAAAAATTTAAAGGTATCTACTGCCAGTATGATAATAATACTGATGGTGGTGAGCACTGTCACAAGGCTGCAAAGCATCATCACCCCTTCGATCAGTTTTTCTTTTGTGCGCCGGTTAACCATATATTTTTATTAAAAGTCTTGCATTAATTTTTCCAGGTCTGCCCCTACGGTAGTTGTTTTTTCAAACATCGATCCGCGTTTATCATTTAAAAACCTTTGGTAGGCTAACTGGTACACTGCAGCGGGCAGCGGAACGTACCCTACTTCTTTTACTAACGCCGGGGCATGATCGATGTAGAATTTGATAAAATCTTTTACCACCGCAGTTTTTGCAGCGGCCGCATTTACATAAATAAACTCCGGGCGGGATAAAGGGGCGTATACCCCATTGGTGACTGTACTGTCGTCGGGAAAAACAGGACCCGCACCATTATCGATCCCTACCAGTTTTAATTTGCTTTTATTCTCCAGGTAATAGGCCAATCCAAAATAACCGAGGGATCCTTTATCTGAAGAAACACCCTGTACCAATACATTGTCATCTTCACTGGCAGTGTAATCGCCGCGTGAAGATTTGGCTTTTCCCACAATAGCTTCGGTAAAATAATCGTAGGTGCCGGAGGAGGTGCCCGCCCCGTATAACCGGATGGGCAGGTCAGGAAATCCTTCCCTCACCTGGCTCCATGAAGTGATCTTCTCCTGTGCGGCGGGTTCCCATATTTTTTTGAGCTCTGCCACCGTTAAGTGATCCACAAAATCGTTTGACGGACTCACAACAACCGCTAACCCATCGTAGGCAACGGGTATTTCTATAAAACTAATATTATTGGCCTGGCAGGCGGCGATCTCTTTTGCCGTTATAGGCCGGGAGGCATTGCTGATATCTGTTTCTCCTCTTGCAAACTTTTTAAATCCGCCGCCCGTACCCGATACGCCCACAGTAACACGGATATCGGAATGGTCATTCCTATACTCTTCGGCCACAGCCTCGGTGATAGGATAAACAGAACTACTGCCATCCACCTGGATCTTACCCTTGTACTGCTTAAAACAGGAAGAGAGCAGTACTACCAGGCAAAATAATAATATCGAAACAAAGTTTTTCATTCCTACGTTTATCTAATGCTTACAAATACACTACCATATTAAAAATAGGGATATCCCGCAGCGGTTACTGAAAATTTAAAAGATAGATTTCGTGGGGTGAAGGCTTTTCTAAATAAAGAAATGTAACTTACCTGAGAAGATATGGCTCGTTTTTAGAAGTTCAAATTCTCCAATGTTAAGAAATCATTACCAAATTGAAAGCAGCCAAATGAGTAGTCATTAAATTTACTTTTGCGAAAAAATTAACCAGTATGGGTCTTAATTCGATTTTTAAAATCTTCCAACCTAAAGACAGGGTCTTTTTCCAGTTATTTGAGAGTGTAGCAGAGGAACTGGTAAAAATGGGCGCCAAGTTAAAAGAAGTTGTTTCTGACCCTGATTTTGACCGCAGGGGAAAGCTGATCAAAGACCTGGAGGATATGGAGCATGTGAACGATGAGTATACCCACCGCATTTTTACCGAAC
>JAKFCK010000014.1:0-5523 GCA_036676685.1 Chitinophagaceae bacterium
GTAGAGCAGCCAGCCCTGCGCGACGCTCTGCATCCAGTAACCGATGAGCGCGAACAGCTGGCCCGACAGGAACAGCCGGAAGTTGCGATGGCGCAGTGCGCGCGCGATGGAAGCCATGAGGAGCATGCGATTGTATTCGATAGGGGAGAGCCGTCGCCATCGGTTAAAATCGCCGCTCCATGACGCAAGACCCCTCCCCGCCGCCGAGCCCCGCCGGCGTTGTCCCCCGGAAGACGCTGCAGCTTTTGGGCAGTTGTATTCCAATGCATTTGATAACCAAGTAAACTTCAGGGTAAAGTGCCGCATCCGGGATCGCGAAGGCCTGTACAATTGGTTTATTGGTGAAGCCGCCCCCAGGTATGATGAACATGGCGTTTTCCTCGGATATGCCGGTGGATTTATGCAATTGCCGGAAGCTGAAGTAACCGCGCAACTGGAAGCCAGCTTAGCAGCACAATCCGAGGCCCTGAAACAACTGCACCAGAAACTGGCCGACAAAAACCTGGAGCAGGAGCGAAACAACGCCGAACTGGAATCTTTTACTTATATCGCATCACACGATTTGCAGGAGCCGTTGAGAAAGATCCAATCTTTTAGTAAGATGATCATGGCAAAAAATGGAGATAATTTATCGGGGTCGGCCAAAGATTATTTCTCCAGGATCATGGCAGCGGCCGAACGTATGCAACGACTCATTGATGACCTGTTAAGTTATTCCGGCACCAGGGTTTCCGATATTTCATTTGAGAAAGCAGACCTCAATAAAGTATTGAATGACGTGAAGTTGACCTTTCGGGAAATCATTGAAGAAAAAAATGCTGTGATCGCCTCCGGGATTTTGCCCACCCTGCCGGTGATCAGGTTCCAGGTGCACCAGTTGTTTACAAATGTACTGGCCAATGCCCTGAAGTTTTGTCGCACAGATACCCCGGTAGTCATCAAAATTTCCGCAGCTATAGTGCCGGCGGAGCAGATCCATTGTATTGAAGAAGTGAAGCCGGGTAATTACTGGTGCATAAGTTTCGCAGATAACGGGATCGGTTTTGAACAACAATACGAGAACAGGATATTTGAACTTTTTCAACGCCTGCATGGCAAAAACGAATATGTGGGCACAGGTATTGGCCTGGCGATTTGCAAAAAGATCGTTCACAACCACCACGGTCATATCACTGCAACCGGGCAGCCTGGTGAAGGATCGGTATTTAATATTTACCTGCCGGTGGAAGCTGAATAGCTGCAGGTTTAGTTATAGGCTTTTGAACCCTGCCCTTTGAGACAGGGCCCGACAACCGGTGCGCGGGCTGATGGAATTTCCTTTACATTTGGGAAAAAACCAATGCGCTTAACCTCCCGCCAAACTTTACTATTGCTTATCGCTTATTGCCCATTATTTATTGCCTTTTCCTCCTGTAAGTTCAGGGAAAAAGTCCCCCTCGTATTGCATCATGCAACCATTTATACTGTAGACGAAAGTTTCAGCACTGCGGAGGCCATGGTGGTGAGAGATGGGAAAATTATTGACATCGGCAGCAATGATGATATCCTGAAAAAATATGAAGGAGAACAGACAATCGATGCGGGCGGTAAAGCAGTTTTTCCCGGGTTCATAGATGCGCATTGCCATTTTACGGGTTATGCAACGGACAGGTGGAAGTGTGATGTAGTGGGCACCACTTCCTGGCAGGAAGTGGTAGACAAATTAAACGCTTACAGTAAAACAGCCCCGATGGAATGGATATATGCACGGGGCTGGGACCAGAATGACTGGGGGGTGAAAGAATATCCCGATAATAAAATCCTTGACAGCCTTTTTCCCAACCGCCCTGTATACCTGAAAAGGGTAGATGGCCATGCCGCAATTGCCAACAGCACAGCTCTACAACGGGCAGGTATAAACGTAAATACAACTGTGGCAGGAGGAAGCATCGAAGTGAAGGATGGGAAGTTGACCGGTTTGCTGGTAGACAATGCCAAAGACCTGGTGGAATCAAAAATACCGGCAATTAGTGATAGCCTTGCTCAACAATATTTTGATGAAATGCAGGAAGAATGTTTTGCCGAAGGGCTCACCGGCGTGCATGACTGCGGGGTGAGCGAACACACGGTGAGCCTTTTAGAAGAGGCACAAAAATCCGGCAAACTGAAAATGAAAATTTTTGCATTGTTATCAGATGATTCGTCTTATTACGATCGCTGGATAAAAAAGGGAAGGTATACAACAGGCCGGCTTACCGTTGGCGGCTTTAAGCTTTACGCAGATGGTGCACTGGGGAGTCGCGGGGCATGCTTACTACAGGCGTATACCGATAAACCAGGATGGTCCGGGTTTTTGCTGAGCGAGGCGTCTTATTTCCTGGATAAAGCTCAACGCCTTGCCGCCAGCGACCTGCAGATGTGTACGCATGCGATTGGTGATAGCGGGAATCGCCAGATATTGCAAACGTATGCAAGTGTATTAAAGGGAAAAAATGATAAACGCTGGCGGATTGAACATGCACAGGTCGTGCACAGCAATGACTTCCGTTTTTTTGCTGACTATAATATTATTCCTTCTGTGCAGCCTACACATGCTACCAGTGATATGTACTGGGCGGCCAACCGGATCGGCCCGGAAAGGATGAAGGGAGCTTACGCTTACAAGCAGCTGCTTTCTGCAAACGGCTGGATGCCCCTGGGCACGGATTTTCCGGTAGAGGCCATTAGTCCTTTGAAAACTTTTTTCGCAGCTGTGGTTCGGAAAGATGCAAAAGGTTTTCCTGCGGGGGGATTCCAGCCGGAAAATGCACTCACCCGGCAGGAAGCCATCCGCGGCATGACCATATGGGCAGCAAAAGCAGCATTCGAGGAAAAACAAAAAGGAAGTTTGGCCAAAGGAAAAGCTGCTGATTTTATTATCCTGGATACCGACCTGGTGAAATGTGCCGAAACAGCTATTTTAAATACTAAAGTGGTGGGTACTTATATTAACGGGGAGAAGGTTTATGGTCCCTAGACGAAGGTCCATAGTTGATAGCCTTCCACATCACCTGCTGCACTTTTCCTTTCAGTAGATTTGCCGGGGATAACACGGACTTGCCGGGATGCAACAGCCAATGAACTATGGTCGATGAACTATCAGCCCTTATGCCCGTCTATTTCTAAAGAAACTCCAATTCTTGCAACGAGCCATGGTCTATAGTCCATTGTCCTCAACCCCTCAACAATCATTTACATCTACCAGTCCGTTCCTGATGGCATACATTACCAGGCCCACCCTTGTTTTTACGCGGAGTTTTTCAAAAAGAGCATCCCTATATCCATCAACCGTTCGCGGGCTCACATACATCTTTTCTGCAATTTCCCGGTAGGTCAATTCTGTGCAACTGTGCCTTAAAAACTCTTTTTCCCGTTCATTAAGATGTGCGTGTTCATTTATCCCTGTTTCTTCGGCATCAAACGTATTGATCGCGTTGATCAGCTTACCGCTGATAAAATCGCTGTAATAGTAGCCTTTAACATCCAATTCTTGCAAAGCCGTTTTGAGTTGTTCGGGATCGCTGTCCTTGAGGATATATCCCTTGGCGCCATTTTTCAACATACTGATAATAGCGTGCTCATTATCGTACATACTCAGGGCCAGAACTTTGATGGCCGGGTGATTTTTTTTGAGCCAGCGGGAGGTTTCATAACCATCCATTTCCGGCATGTTAATGTCTAACAGGATGATATCCGGGATCAAAGGCGGGTGTAATTTTTCTATAAGGTCTTTCCCATGATCGGCTTCAAATAACACGGTATGGCCGAGGCTCTTCACGAGTCCCGCCAAGCCGTTCCGGAGTAATATATGGTCGTCTACTAGTACAATATTTGCCATTCTTTTAGCTTTCAGGTGAAGTGAGAAGGGAGTTTATCTGAACAGCAACCGTGGTACCCTTGTTCACTGCTGAATCAATATTAAAGCTGGCACCGATAAGGGCAGCCCGGCTTTCCATATTTTTCAACCCGATACCGGTGTTGCCTGCAGTTAACGTGTCCAGGTCGAAACCTGCACCATCATCCCGGATATGCAATTTATAATTACCGGGTTGATAGTTGATGTCTGCTGAAATATTTTTTGCTTTGCTGTGCTTTAAAATATTATTCAAACATTCCTGTACAATCCTGAAAATAACTGTCTCACTCTGGGGCTGCAATTTATACGGTTTACCTGATACTGTCACATTTGTTGCAAACTGCCCGGTATTCTGAATGATTTTTAATTCATTTTCTATAGCTTGCTGCAAACCCAGGTCAGCGATCTTATCGCCATTCATGCTGCGGCTCAGGTCCCTGAGATCGCTGATGGCTTTGCCAACAAGGGAAATGCTGGCATCTATTTTCTGTTGTTTATCTGCACCTTCAGAGAACCGTAAAGTATTTAGATTGAGCTTAGCGAGAATAAGGACCTGGCCCACGTTGTCGTGTATCTCCTGGCTGATGGTTTTTAAGGTGTGCTCCTGGATCTCCAGTTGAGTTTGCAGCAGTTCCTGCTCGAAGTTGGCCTGCATCTTTTTTTTATCTCTTATCAATTTGTTTTTTCGCTTATTGAATAAAAAAGCAAAAAAAACGATGAACAAAGTAAGGGCTACAAAGATGGCAAGCGCTGCCCAGATGATCTGTGTGACGTCTGCCGGTAGAGGTTCTTCATGCATAAAAGTCCTATTGATATAAAGGTATACAGAACATAGATTAAACTGTCATTAATCAACTGAATAAGATCTGAATATTCTTTGCTGGTATTTCGTAGAAGGTATTGCCAAAACAGGTTGGGGGACAAGCCTCCCAGGTTAAAAAAAAGAACGCCGGTAGTGATCCAAAACATCGGCTCACGCAAGAGTGCAATTTCTTCCTCCCCCCGGAACAGGTCCACAAAATAAGCGCAGCATAAGATCACCACAATACCACTGCTCACCAGCAGGTTGGTTGTACTGAAGTTTGTAAAACCCTCAACAAAAAGCAGATTGAAATAGGAAAAACATGGAATAAAGATCAATGAAATGAGTGCTGTTCTTTTGATCATTGGCCCCTCTAAATAACGATAAAAAAGATAGGCATAAAAACTGTACTCAATGGGCACAGATAGGTTGTATAACTTTACGTTGTGCATTTTTAAAACGTTCTTCATATAAAGTGCGGTCAGTTCAACGCATACGATGAAAAACAAATAAGGGATGAACCACTTCAGCGTGCCATTCCTTATTTGCTGATAACACAACAGGCTGATCAAAAATGCGCCTATCTCAAACCAGAAGATTGCCGGTAATGGGAACATATTTTAAGAACAGTTTTGCGGGCATAAGCTGCCATGGTTAATGGGTTCAATATCCGTTTCGATATCCACCTGCGAACCCCCGCTTTCTTTTGTTGCTACAAGGCCAACGGACAACTGGCCGACATCATCCTGGTTGGATGGCATCAACGTTCCATTCACCGCGCTCTGCGGATCAGGATTCTGAAGGAAATACAGCCGGAGGCCGCTCACGTCCGAGCTGTCTATGCGGT
>JAKFCK010000015.1:0-3548 GCA_036676685.1 Chitinophagaceae bacterium
TACTTCCGCTTATAAAGGCCTTGCCGATAGTGCCGTAGTGAGTGTTGCAGTAGAATCGGGTCCTGCTTTTTCTACTTCGACAACGTATACCGATTTTCCTTCTTCTCTTGCCTATATTAATTATTATAAAAACCTGCTGAAGCAAGGCTACCGCATTGCGGCCCACATGGACCAGGACAATCATGAAATGACCTTTGGTACGGCTAACGGCAGCCGCATGGTGGTATTAGCAAAGGATCGTTCAAGAGAAGCGTTGATCAACGGTATCCAGTCTATGCGGGTATATGCATCCAATGATTATAATGCAAAGGTTTCGTTTACTATGGACCAGTTCGTTATGGGCAGCTCCATCAGGTCTACAGAAAACACGATCGGTGTTATTAACCACACCGACGAAGACGGTGAAAGCTTAAGCGCCGTGCAGGTGTATGGTGGAAAAGTGGGCGGCACCGATGCAACATTGGTACATTCAGCTATAGGCAATACAACTTTTGCAACAGCGCAGGTCAATGGAGAAACCTGGTATTATTTTGCCATCATTACGCAGGCTGACGGTAATAAGATCATTACGGCACCTATTTGGGTTACGACTGAAATTCCACTCCTAAAAAATGACTTCAAGCTGAAAGCCAAAGAAGAAAACGGCGTTGTTGTTTTGGATTGGAAAATGGACACCACACTTGTCTTCAGCCATTTTATTGTAGAAGTTTCAAGAGATGGTAAAAACTTTACGGCCAAGGCAACGGTGCCTGCTGTTAACGGGCAAAGAGATTACCTGTTTACAGATATGACACCTTACGATGGTGTTAGCTTTTACAGGATCACGATGGTAGGAGTAAAAGGAGAATTATCGTATTCAGGAATCGTGATGATAGATGTAAAAAAGGCGGCGGTGTTAACCATTTATCCTAACCCTGCTTCAACAACCTTGACGGTGAAAACCACTGACAACAGTGCAACACTACTTGTACAATTAATAGATGCGGCAGGCAACATGGTTTACAATAAAACGATGCCGGCTGCCACCACATTTACGCTTGATCTTTCCAAATTTCAAAATGGATATTATGTTTTGCGGGTGAACAACGAGATCACCAGGCTGATCATCAGTAAATAAAAATTACCTGATAAAATAAAAAAAGGCTGTAGATCATTTCTACAGCCTTTTTAATTAACCAGTAGCACCAGGCACAACATGATGCACTCATTAATTTTTTATTCTTCGCTCGCCAGGCAAGTACATCATTTATGCTGTATATAAGTACCGGCAAAGGCTAACCGCTTTTTAATGATGACCGATGGACACCTTTCTAAAAGCGCATGAACATAAGCGAAAAAAAATAAGGCAAAAACTTAGCAGCGCCAATGTCTGTTAGCATAGCAATTATACTTAAATTTAATGCAGGGGAAATTGACTTGCTTGTAATAAAAAAAATGTGGCCTACTCAATTGAGATCATATTATACCGCCAGCTAGCTGATTGTCTTGCTATTCCTGTTTTTATTACCGATACGGCCGGTAACCTTCTTTTTTATAATGAACCTGCTGAAGAAATATTAGGGAAGCGCTATGAAGATACCGGCGAAATGGCGGTAACAGAATGGTCGACCGTATTTAACACGCAGGATGAGAACGGCCAACCCCTGGACCCGGGAGAATTGCCTTTGGTAAAAACCTTGAAGGACCGCATGCCCTACTACAAAACATTTTGGATCCAGGGCCTGCAGGGAAAGCCGGCTAAAATATCAGTAACTTCTTATCCTATTATTGGCAGGGCAGGCACCTTCCTGGGCGCAGTAGCCATTTTCTGGCGACCACAAGAAGAATGAAAATAAAAATACTGGGCGTACGTGGCTCCATACCTACTACCAGCCCCGACACAAAAAAGTATGGAGGTAATACTTCCTGTATTGAAATCGAGGAAGATGGCTGGTTGCTCTTGCTGGATGCCGGCAGTGGTTTGCAAAACCTAAGGCGCCAAAAGATCCCTGACAACAACCGCATTGATATTTTATTGACCCATTTACATATGGACCACATACAGGGTCTTGGCTTTTTTACGCCGCTTTTCGATCCTACCGCGGAAGTGCACATTTGGGGCCCGGCTACCAGTACCATATCACTTCGGGCCCGGCTTGGACGATTCTTTTCTCCCCCGCTCTTCCCGGTTTATTTTCGCAACCTTGCCTGTAAACTTTTTTTGCACGAGATAGAAGAAAGCCTATTTAATATCGGCCCCTTCACGGTTCATTCCAGCTATATTATTCACCCCGGACCAACACTAGGCTTCAGGGTTGAAAGCAACAACAAGTCCATCGCCTATATGCCCGACCACGAACCCGCTTTAGGCAGCAAAGGCTTACTGCATGATGTGAAATGGTTATCAGGCAGCAGCCTCGCAGCCGGTGCCGACCTGTTGGTGCACGATGCACATTACACCGCTGAAGAATACCAGCATCGTTGGGGCTGGGGACATAGCGCAATGGAAGACGTAATAGAATATGCCCGTTTAAATGGGGTGAAACATCTATTGCTTACGCACCACGATCCGCACCATACCGATAAACAACTGGCGTTTTTTTATAAAGGTTTGAAAGAAAAAATTCCAGGTGGTTTGAACGTTGAAATGGCAGTAGAAGGTATGCACATTGAATTATAATTAAACAACAAAAAGCCACAGCTTACGGAAGGGCACAAACGACGCTGGCTTGGGCTACAAGAACGCAAACTTTTGAACGACTATAATTCGTAAATTCAAATGATCAAACCATTTGTTATGCCAGCAAAAGTTTCGGAAAAGAAATTAATCGTCGGGATTGTTTGTTTTGCATTGGGCATTCTTCTTTTCTTCAACACTGCGCTTTTTGCCATGCCCATGCTCGTCTCTGAAAAAGGAATGGTTTATACCGCCATCGCTTTGGCCTAGGTAGCTGTTGGAATTTATTCTTTTAAAAGTTCCATACACAAAGTGTAAATCGCTCCCCTAAACAAAAAGCCAATTCATGCGGAAGGGCACAATAAAAGCGGAGAATCACATTTCCTGCAGCTTGCCCATTACATGTTGTTTATACAACCTGCCAATGGGGATTTCGTCTTCTTTTAATTTTACATGAACGCCGTTATACCCGGTTATTTTTAAAAGAGAAACCAGGTAGGATCGGTGAACTCTTAAAAATTTATGCTCGGATAATAATAATTCAAGTGAACTGATTGAATGTTTAACCAACAAATATTTTCCTGCAGACAGGTACAGTTTCGTATAATCCTTCCAGCTTTCCAGGTATAAAATATCTTCTACCAGTATCCGTTGCATGTCTTTATCCACCTTTAAATAAACAAAAGCATCGGGGTTTGATTTATACTCGTGTGCTTCATAATTTACGGGTTGTCCCATTGTTCTGCGCAGTCTTGTAATGGCTTTTACAAATCTTTCAAATGAAACCGGTTTTACCAGGTAATCTACAGCATCCAGCTCAAAACCTTCTACCGCGTATTCGCGGTAAGCAGTAACAAAAATTATTTTAGGTGGATGTGACAGGTTTCTTATA
>JAKFCK010000016.1:0-1850 GCA_036676685.1 Chitinophagaceae bacterium
CGAAGTTTTCAACTTTATTGAAGCAGAGCTTAAGGAAATATTGCCTGATCTCAGTACTGTAGTAGGTGCTGCGACTTATGGCCGGCCAAATAAATATACGGCCCATGCGATACTCGCAAAAATGTACCTGAATGCAGAGGTATATACAGGCACTCAACGTTATAATGATGCTGTGGCTATGTGTGATGCCATTATCAACGCAACTGGTAAACCCTACGCACTTGAAAGCGATTACCGTAAAATGTTTTTTATAAACAACGGGCCCCAGATTAAGGAATTTATTTTCGCCCTTCCTTTTGATCCCGGGTTCAATAATGGCCATATGTTTTATTCACGCTACTCCCTGCCACGCTCCCTTCGAGCTAAATTTAGCCTTAACCATACACCAAGTGCACCAATGAGTACCTTGCCTGAATATTACGCCAACTTTAATGACCCGAATGACAAGCGAAATGCGCAATGGATAAAAGGTCTACAATACAAATATGATGGAACACCTGTTATGGTGAACACTACCAAAAAGGGGTATGATCAATTTTATACAGGATCAGATGGTGGTGCCGCCTATAGCTACCACGTTAACATAACTCCTGACATTACCTTAAGAGATGCCAGCAAACCTTTCGATGCAGGGAATGACGAAATTGCCTGGAACATGGGCTACCGCAACAATAAATTCTATTGTGACAGTACTTCTTCCAACAGAAATCAAAACAATGATGTTCCAATATTCAGGTACTCTGATATCTTACTGATGAAAGCTGAAGCCATCCTGCGTGGTGCTACGCCGACGCAGGGCCAAACAGCATTAACCCTCGTAAACCAACTTCGTGCTGTACGAACTACCTCAACACCATGGGCCACCGTCACACTGGAAGATCTTTACAAGGAACGCTGCAGAGAAATGGCATGGGAATGCTGGCACAGAAATGATATGATCCGTTTTGGGAAATATGAAGGCACATGGGGCTTTAAAACCAATAATGATGTACGCAGACGTTTGTTACCAATTCCGGCAAGCGCGATTCTGTTAAATCCAAAACTGAAACAAAATCCAGGCTATGATAATTAAAGTTTTTGTTCATTTTTAAATGATTAGTTACCCGGGGAGTTTTATCCCCGGGATTTTTTATCTTCAAGAAATGAAACGAATTTCTATTGGAATTATAATAATCTGGGCGGTAATACTGCAAGTATCCGGCGTGTGTGGCCAGGTCCTCATTACCGATTCTATAACCCAAACTTATCCCGCCAAAGCGCTAATAAAAAAAGAGGCTGCACTTCATTTTATCGCCATGGGCGATTGGGGGCGCAATGGTGCCGACCACCAAAAACAAGTGGCTGCACAAATGGGCAAAACCGCAGCTGAAATTAAGGCGCAGTTTATTATCGCGACCGGAGATAATTTTTACCCCAGCGGAGTTATAAGCGAACACGATCCGCTGTTTAGATATTCTTTCGAAGATATTTATACAGATTTTTCTTTACAATGGGACTGGTACCTGGTATTGGGAAATATTTTTTGTGTTGTCATGCTTTGGTTTTATTCTACCACCTTCAAAAGAAAATTGCTGATCGGTAATATTGCTATATCCATTCTTACTGCCTGGACTATTCTCTTGATTTTTTTCTCTAAAGTTTCGGTATCCGACGCATTTGGGGCAGCCCATCCCGGTCAGCCAAAGCTATTCCGCTTTGCTTTTTTATATGCAGGTTTTGCGTTTATCATTTCTTTGATTCGTGAGGCGGTAAAGGATATTGAAGATATGCCCGGCGACGCCCGTTACGGTTGTCGTACTATGCCCATCGTTTGGGGAGCAAACGCCGCGAAGGTATATATAGCCGTTTGG
>JAKFCK010000017.1:0-1879 GCA_036676685.1 Chitinophagaceae bacterium
ATTCAACATTTAAAGTTCTGGCTAACATGACAAACTGCATCTCCTATGAACTATCAACTATGAACCATGAACTGTCTTCGACATTCAAAATAAAAAAAGCCCTTTTTTTTCACTTCGCCACAGGGGTTTTTTCCAGCATAAATTTGGCTGGCGGATGATTAAATTAGTGAATGGAAACCGTTACCCTTACGCACCTGTATCACCGCTATGCCGACTGGATCGGTATTTATTTTCCCAATACAGTGAAGCTTAACCGGCTGGCAAGGGAAATACCGGGTATAAAGTACAGCAGGCAGAACCGTTGCTGGTATATACCCATCAGCCGGGAAGGATATAAGCTGGTGAAGAGCAAATTTTCTACTGTCGCCCTGATCAATAATCAACCGCTTAAAGATTATCTTATTAAGCGAAGGCAGTTCCTGGAAAAGGGAGTTTCTTCTACCGGAAGTTTTTCTGCAAACGCCGGCAAAAGCCCGGGTTTGCCTAAACCATTCGTGCCGCCGGTTATAGATGTTTTGTCCGCAGAAAATAGGCTGGCGCTGGATAAGTTCGTGGAACGGCTAAAGATGAAGGCGTATAGCCCATCCACGATAAGGACGTATAGCAACGAGTTTACACAACTGCTCAGCCTATTAAAGAAGAAAAAAGCAGAGGACCTAACCGTAGAAGAAATAAAACGATATATGGTATTTATAATGGAGCGCCAGGGTGTTAACGAGAATACGGCGCATAGCAGGTTGAACGCACTTAAATTCTACTTCGAACAAGTGCTGGGGCGTGAAAAATTTTTTTGGGATATTCCCCGTCCGAAGAAACCTCAACAATTACCCAAACTGCTGAACGAAAACGAGATCCGCCGGCTCTTTAATGCTTTGGCCAACAAGAAACATAAAGCCATGCTCTTTACGGCATATAGCGCAGGATTAAGAGTGAGCGAGATCGTAAATCTGAAAATCGCCGACATTGACAGTGACCGCATGCAGATCTTCATTGAACATGGCAAAGGGAAGAAGGACCGTTGTGTAAACCTCAGCCCGGTATTGCTGGACATCCTGCGGAATTACATCCAATCCTACCGGCCCAAACCGAAAAAATTTCTATTTGAATCAGAACATACCGGGGACGCGTACCCGATCCGTACGGTGCAGCAGATCTTCACCAATGCGAAAAATAAGGCGGGCATCCTGAAAGCGGTGGGGGTGCACAGCCTGCGCCACAGTTTTGCCACGCACCTGCTGGACAAGGGAACGGATATCAAATACATCAAAGACCTGTTGGGGCACTTTAATATCAAAACGACGGAGCGATACCTGCATGTAAGCAAGCAGCAGCTGGTAAATATTGTAAGCCCTTTTGACGACCTGTGGAATAATGAAAAGATCGACTGGTAAACCGGCAGGGGTGAACATCGTTTTTGAGGACTAAAATATTCTATCTAAAAAAACGGAAAGCCCTTGCGGTATCGAATAAAACCTTAATTTACTGCCTGTTCCGTACCTGAAGCTGCAGTTGAGATTGTGACCCAGGAAGGGCTATGCCGTTTTTAGATTCAAGGGATCCCGGGTTGTTACGCCTGCCATTGACAGTTGGGTGAACTTGTAGGTACAAGACGAACGCGCTACAATTAATTTATACATATTACAAAAAATACTAAATTTCATTGACGCTATAAACAATCTAAAAAGTATAATACTAAAGTTTTGGTTCACAGGGCGTTGCTTTTGTGTATGTTGCGCCTTATAACATCAATACTAGTGTTGTGCGTAAGCTTATCGCCGGTTCAAATATCTTATGGTTAAATCTAGATTCTCTTTTGTTGGACATTTTTCTTTATGGTACTTAAGCTTAATGAGCTTACTGATGATTTATATGGCAGTTG
>JAKFCK010000018.1:0-1879 GCA_036676685.1 Chitinophagaceae bacterium
AAGTGAACCGGAATTTATTGGGTGCCACGGCTACGCTTAAAATATTTAATAATGAACAACACGATGTGCGGATCATTGCCCGTGGCGGTATTGATTATTATACCCTCAATACGCTGGCGATCTTTCCCAAGGAATTACAATTTCAAAAAGATGGTAACGGCACCAACGGGTTTTCTGCCTATGGTTCTACCATTGCGCGAAATTCTAACATGAATGCCATAGCGGTTTACAATTTTACACCCAATACAAAATGGAATTTCCGCACGCAGGGAGGCCTCACCGCGGAAAATATAGACCTGAACAATGTGCTCACCACGGCCACGCAGCTGATAGGCACACAGACCAACGTGAACCAGGCTGGTGCTGTGCAGGCAGAACAAACCCGCACGATTCAGAAAGACCGTGGATTTTTTGTGCAGGAGGAAGTGAACTTCAATAATATCGTGATAGCCACTGCAGGATTGCGTGGAGACAGGAGCAGCCGAAACGGGGACGCTGAAAAATTGTATTATTTCCCCAAGGCATCTATTGCTTTAAATATAAGCGATATGGATTTCTGGAACCTGCAGCAGGTGAGCCAGCTCAAACTGAGGGCAGCTTACGGCCAGTCCGGAAACTTTGCACCGTTTGGTGCGATCTACACGCCACTGGTTCCTGTAATCTTTAACGGCACTACCGGCTCACTGATCGGGCTGAACCAGGGTAATGAACTGCTGGAACCTGAACGCCAGAAAGAGCTGGAATTTGGTGTGGATTTTTCTTTGCTCAAAAACAGGATCAGTTTCGAGGGCACGTATTATATCAAAACGGCAGACGACCTCATCCTGCTTGTGCAGTCACCCACTTCTTCCGGTTTTTCCAATGCCTACAAAAATGTAGCGGATATCCGTAACCGTGGTATTGAACTTAGCCTCAACCTAATCCCGGTTACCGGCGGAGACTGGAGATGGACCATCCAGTCCAGGTTCTGGAAAAATAAGGCAGAAGTAACCCGGCTGGATGTACCTGCATTTAATATTGGTGCATTTGGCGCCACACTGGGCACTTACCGCATTCAGAAAGGGAAAAGTCCCACACAGATCGTGGGCATCGCAGGAGCCAATGACGTAAAAGATCCTGAAAGCGGCCTGGGGGTATTCGGCGATGCCGAGCCTGATTTCCAGCTTTCTTTTACGAATAACGTCACCTGGAAAAACTTTGATTTAACGGTGTTGTCTCATTGGAAAAAAGGCGGCAAAAACATTAACCTGACCACTTTGCTGAGCGATATATTTGGCACATCGCCTGACTTTGATGATAAAACGCTTGATCCTTCCGGGGCTTTGGCAGACGGGCCCTACAGGCTGGCCGCATTGGGTTCTACTGCACGACCATGGGTAGAATCCGCAACGTACTTCCGTATACGGGAGATCGGGCTCAGTTATAAATTACCGGATGACCTGGTAAAAGGTATTGAGCAGATCAAGGTGGGCTTCTCCGGTCGCAACCTGTTCAACCGGTTTAAATACAACAGTTACGATCCCGAAGTGTCCAATTTTGGCATAAATGCCATTTCCAGTAATGTGGAAGTAACGCCTTATCCCTCTTCCAAAAGCGTTCACTTTAATGTTTCCGTTACTTTCTAAAACACTTAAAAAAAGAATTATGCAACAGTCATTTGATCACATAAAGAAATATCCCGGGTTATGTTTACTGGCCGCTGTTCTGGCGATCTGTTCCTGTAAAGTGGATCCTATACCGGACCCCAATAACCCCGGTGCAGGTACGATCTCGCAAAATGCTTCACTGGGGGAGATACAGAACCTGGTAGATGGTACGGAAGGAGGCATGCGCATCAACCTCGGCTTTTATTTTGATGATGTGGGGGTAATAGGCAGGG
>JAKFCK010000019.1:0-2599 GCA_036676685.1 Chitinophagaceae bacterium
AGCAAACTGCGGCACAGCCATTCGCCATCTCGTTAGGTGATCCTTCTACCGGTACCAGCCGTGTAAACCTTGCCGGCGGCATCAATTCATTTGGTACTACCATCGGACCGCTGGCCGTTGCAATGGCCTTATTCGCTTCGACTGCCGACATACCTGATTCTGAATTACAGTCACTCGACCTCGACAAAGTGATTTACCTGTACAGTGGTGTGGGAATATTGTTCATTGGGGCAGCCGCATTATTTTATTTCTCGAAGAAAGTCCCTGCGGGTGTGTCGTTGGAGAGAACGGAAAAAGCCAGCAAAGCCCTATATACTTTACTTATCATGACGGGGTTGCTCATTATCATGTTTGCCCCGGTGTTCAACAGTTACAGGGAAGATCTTACGAATGCAACGGCACAGGAACTCCACGACATGGAAACCTATAGAATGAAATGGTTATTCGGTGCTCTTGCTGTTGTGGTAGCAGGATTACTGATCGCTAATATGAGTGCAGCGAAAAATCCTGAAGGCTGGGGTGCTATGAAATACCCGCAGCTGGTATTAGGAATGCTTGCGATATTCTTTTATGTAGGAGTTGAAGTTACCATTGGCAGTAACCTCAGTGAATTATTAAAACAACCTGATTTCGGTGCATATAGTTCATCACAGGTAGCCCCTTTCATTTCATTGTACTGGGGAAGCCTGATGATCGGCCGGTGGACCGGTGCCATTTCTGCTTTCAATCTCAGCAATGCAACCCGGAAAACCCTGATGCTGATAGTACCTATCCTGGCATTCGGCGTAGTATTGGGCGCCATTGCGATAAGGCAATATGACGTAAAGCCACTCCTGTATTATGCATTCTGTGTGCTGGTGCTCATCGGTGCATTTTACCTCAGCCAGGATAAACCTGCCAGAACATTATTATTGTTTGCTTCACTTGGATTGATCGCTATGCTGGTGGGCATATTCACCACAGGTGAAGTAGCGATCTATGCATTCCTTAGCGGTGGTTTATTCTGTTCGATCATGTGGCCGGCAATATTTGCCTTGTCGATCGCAGGATTGGGTAAATGGACAACCCAGGGCTCAGCCTTTCTCATCATGATGATACTGGGTGGAGGCATCATTCCGCCGATACAGGGGAAGATTGCAGATTACCTGCAAACGAAATCCGATGTGGCCGGATATGGTATTCATAACTCGTACTGGGTTGCTGTAATTTGTTTCGCCTACCTCGCATTCTTTGCTTTTGCAGTAAGGGGCATTTTGAAAAGACAGGGAATTAATTACGACCGTAAACCTGATGAAGACCTTGAACCATTGCAAACCTCTCCCGAATCTGCCATTAACGTAACACAATAAACCGAAGCCTCCGAAAGGAGGCTTTTTTGTTTCCCGCAGGCATTAATGGTTTTACTTCCATAAAATAAAAACCACCGGTATACCGGTGGTTAGGTGTCCTTAACGGACCAGATATTTTAATAGAGTTGACCGGTCAGGCGAAACCAACCGGAAGCGTCCATGAATGATCTGTAGACATGAATACCTCCTTTTTTTTGATGAAAAATGAAGATAGTGCCGTACGACGAAAATCCAATGCACTTTTATTGTTTTAATAACGCGTTGGCAGCTTCTATTCATTTCCTTAACAGTTCAGGGCACTGGTTGTGATGCATTATGTAAAATCACCCGCCATGAAAAAATGGATAGCGATACTGAGCATCACGGCATTTACATTCAGTGCCTGCAATAAAAATATGGTTCCCCAGGATGAGATACCAACAGCGCAGCTCATCAGCAATAAACAATACACTTTTCTTGCAGAAACGGCCAACCCCGTGGGTGGCACGTCGATAAGATTGTCGAATGGATATGATCTTGTGGTCAAACCAGATGAAGTGATCGCCACCTTGCCCTATTACGGCCGAGCTTATACGGCCGACCGGAATTTTGCCGGCATCAGGTTCACCTCAACACGGTTTACCTACAATGCAACAGCCAGTGAAAAGCGTGGATGGGATATTACTATTCAACCGGAAGATGTACCGGAAATACAGGAAATGAGGCTGACCATACATGCAGATGGATATGCAACACTATATGTGATCAGCACCAACCGCCAGGCAATTTCTTATTACGGAAGATTGGGTAAGTAAAAAACAGGTGTTACTATCAAAAGTAACACCTGTTCATTGTGTTCACTACGATAATACCACGAACAAGGCGTAAATAACACCCGGTAACCAGAATAAAAGTGTGAGCAATAAGGAGATCCAGAATTTATTATTGGTCGTTCCTTCATGCAGGTAAACTGCCAGAGGCGGTAATAATATTGCCAGGATAACCAGTAACAAGGTGTTGGTGCTTGGCTCTGCACCTTTCGCTTTTGCAGCTTTAAAATCTTTTACGGTCTTTTTTACAAGCTTGAACTTTTCCCGCTTTTCTTTCTTTGAAAGACCTTTGAATTCTGCCACCGCTTTTTTTACTGTGGCGGCATCGGGTGTGCCTTCGCTCTTGCCGGGATCAACTACACTAATGGCCGATGCAGGCAGGATAAACATGGTTAAACACATCACTGCTAGCAGCATCCGGGTAAATGTTCTTTTCATTTT
>JAKFCK010000020.1:0-3376 GCA_036676685.1 Chitinophagaceae bacterium
TGCAGGAAATGAAAACAATACTGCGCCTTATAACGCGGATAAAAGGACAATTATCCGGCTGGGCAAACTCTCCTGCGAACCCTGCCTTAGCAATACCTGTAAACAATTTGGTATACCTGAATGTTTAATGCAACTGGATGAAAACCTTATTACTGCTACAATTGTTCACCTGTTAAAAGACCCGGCAAATGTTATTTGATGACGATATAAAAAATTGTGTGGCCATACTTCGGGCCGGTGGAATAATTCTATATCCGACAGACACCGTATGGGGTATCGGCTGCGACGCAGGCAATGAAAATGCTGTTGAAAAAATTTACAGGATCAAAAAAAGGAACGAGGAAAAAAGCATGATCATCCTTGTGGCAGACGAAAAAGAGATCCTGAAGTATACGGACCACCCGGAGCCACTGATATTTGACTATATCAAGGGCGTACATAAGCCCACTACCGTTATCTATGAGAAAGCCAAAAACCTGGCTAAAAACCTTATTAATAAAGATGGTAGTGTAGGTATAAGAATAGTCGAAGATCCTTTTTGCCGCGAATTGATCAAACAATTTGGTAAACCGATAGTATCTACTTCTTCCAATATTTCCGGGTACCCTCCCCCGGCCTTTTATGAAGATATTGATGCTGAAATAAAAAGCGGTGTTGACTATATCGTTCAACACCGCCGGGATGACCTGACACCCGCATCACCCAGCACCGTTATAAAGCTTGGTGCAGATGGGCAGGTACAGATCCTCAGACCTTAAATTCTTAAAGCGCAAAACCGACACCTAACTGGATGGTCTGGTTCTTCCACTTATCCTGGTTGTCGATATCATTGATATTGCTTAAACCAACGGCATAACGACCATATATTTTTAACTTGGAGATGTTTAACTGTAGACCACCGAGCATACTAAAATCCCCCTGTGCGAAAGCTTCCCTGCCGTTTTTGAGAAGACTTTTGTCCTGGTCCATCAGGATACCAAACTGGGGCCCCAACTGCAGTGAAACAAAAGGATTCGGGCTGTAATTCAGTAATAAAGGAATTTTCAGGTACTTCAACTGCACTTTGGACACCGAGTTAAAAGCGTATACTTCACTAAAACTTTCACTGGTATCCACGTTCACCTGGCTGAATAAAACCTCGGGCTGAATACCAAACTTCTTGGTAAGTCCTATCTCGGCAAAACCACCAAGGTGATAACCATAGCTGAATTTGTCCTGGAAGGCCTGACCGTCTATCTTATGAATATCGGCGCCGCCTTTCACACCAATTTTAAAGCCCTGGGCCAGGGCTGCAGTTGTGCTGAGGGAAAGCACAAGAATACTAATCAGGATTTTATTTTTCATGTGTAGAATTTCCCAATCATTTTTCAAGTAATATGCCAATCCTAAAATATTGCCAAAAAACACTACAGCTTAACAAATATTTCTGAGCAAAAACGAACTTTAGAGAGCAAAGTTTAAAGTAATAACGGTTTTTAATATGAAATCCCATACCTTTGCGCCGATTTTAGATTTTCTGAGAATTACATGACATGCTCAGATGCTGTTGATAGCAGGTATTACCACTTCGTTTATACCATACAGTTATTTTCTCCCCAACGGCCATACGCATAACATGTGACCATCAAAAACTTTTTTTTTGACCACTATGTTATTGCCCAGGGCAATGCCGGTCTTTATTTTAAAACATATTTACACAATGAATGCATTTGAAGCATTAGGCCTCAACGAAAATATCGTACAGGCAATTACGGACCTGGGTTTTACAGAACCTACTCCGATTCAACAACAAGCCATCCCCGTTTTGTTATCGGGCACAACCGATTTTGTAGGGCTTGCTCAAACCGGCACCGGTAAAACTGCAGCCTTTGGCCTGCCATTAATGCAACTGATCAACGCTGCAGACAAGTTCCCGCAAGCCCTGATTGTTTGTCCTACCCGTGAATTATGCCTGCAGATCACCAATGACCTCGTGGACTTTATGAAACACAGCAAAGGTGTTATGAGTGAAGCTGTATACGGCGGTGCATCTATCGTCATGCAGATACGCAACCTGAAAAGGGGCGTCCAGATCGTGGTAGCTACCCCCGGTCGCCTTATCGATCTTATCGAAAGAAAAGCTATTGACCTTCAGAAAGTAAAATACGTAGTGCTGGATGAAGCAGATGAAATGCTGAACATGGGTTTCCGCGATGATATAGATTTCGTTTTGAAAAACACGATTAACAGGGAAAGCATCTGGCTTTTCAGCGCCACCATGCCGCCGGAAGTAAGGGCAATTGCCAAAAACTTCATGGAGAATCCAAAAGAAATTACTGTCGGTAAAAAGAACAGCGGTAATGTAAATATCGATCACCAGTTTTTTGTAGCACCTGCACATAGCCGTTATGAAACCTTAAAACGCCTGATCGATTTTAACCCCGGCATGTACGGAATTATTTTTACCCGGACCAAAGCCGATGCACAGGATATCAGTGAAAGACTGGCTAAGTCCGGTTATGAAATTGAAGCACTGCATGGTGATCTTACCCAGCAACAAAGAGACCGCGTAATGGGGCGGTTCCGTAGCAAAGCGCTACAATTACTGATCGCCACCGACGTTGCCGCCCGCGGTATTGACGTTGATGGTATCACGCACGTAATTAATTACGAACTACCGGACGATATAGAAGTATACACGCACAGGAGCGGCCGTACAGGCAGGGCTGGTAAAACAGGTATCTGTTTGTCAATTTGCCACAGCAGGGAAACTTTTAAAATAAGGACCCTGGAGAAAATGGTGAATGCACAGTTTCATAAACTGGACATCCCAAGTGGTAAGGATGTATGCCGCAAGCAGTTTTTTCATTTCATTGAGAAAATGCTGATGGCCGATATCAGTCATGGTGAATATGAAACGTATATCCCGTTGTTAAAAGAGAAGTTTGAAAACGTAGAGAAAGAAGAGATACTGCAGCGTGTAGCGGCTTTAGAGTTTGACAGGTTTCTGAAGTATTATGAAAATGCCGCGGATCTGAATATGCGTGGCGATGACAGAAGAGGCGAACGAAGAGGTGAAAAGATAGAGAGAGGAGCACCGCGGGAAAGAGATCGTGATACAAAAGGAAGGAGTTTTGCGGGAAATGGTAACTATCAACGACTGTTCGTAAATCTTGGAACAAAAGATGGTTTTTATAAAGCAAGTTTCCTGCAGTTTATCCTTGATATGAGTGATCTGAAAAAAGAGGTTTTAGGACGTATTGATATGAAGGAAATGACCAGCTGGATTGAGATTGAGCCATCAGCCGGTAAGAAGATGATCAAAGCGATGGATGGTAAAAATTATCGTGGCCGTAAGATCAGGATGAACGATGCGAATAGTGGTGGTGACAGGAGA
>JAKFCK010000021.1:0-17089 GCA_036676685.1 Chitinophagaceae bacterium
CCATGCAAAATGAAATGAGCAAGGCAGAGGCCGGGAGAAAAAGGA
Organism: Chitinophagaceae bacterium; assembly: GCA_036676685.1. Taxonomy (GTDB): domain Bacteria; phylum Bacteroidota; class Bacteroidia; order Chitinophagales; family Chitinophagaceae; genus Ferruginibacter. Next base: position 46 of record JAKFCK010000021.1, read on the forward strand.
GACAGCAATACCGTGAGGATATTAAAAACCTGAACCTTACCTGGCTGGATGAAATGATCAACAGTGAGGCACAATTGAGGGAAAAAATGAGCCTGTTCTGGCATGGGCATTTTGCCTGCAGGGTAGTCAATAGTTTTTTTCAGCAGGACCTGTTGCATGTTATCCGGACAAATGCACTGGGTAATTTTGGAGACTTGCTTAAGGAAGTGAGCAAATCTCCTGCTATGCTACAGTTCCTCAATAACCAACAGAACCGAAAAAAAAGCCCAAATGAAAACTTTGCCCGTGAAGTGATGGAACTATTTACAATGGGCCGGGGCTTTTACACTGAAAAAGATATAAAAGAAGCGGCACGGGCCTTTACCGGCTGGGGTTATGACCTGGATGGCGGTTTTGTGTTCCGCAAACAATTTCATGATACGGGTTCAAAAACTTTCCTGGGCCGCACCGGTAATTTTACAGGGGATGACATTCTTAATATCTTGCTGGAACAACCCCAGACTGCCGTATTTATCACCCGAAAGATATATAAATATTTTGTGAATGAAACCGTGGATGATAAACAACTCCAATGGCTGAGCCAGCGTTTTTACGACAACAAGTACGACCTCACCAAACTCCTCGGAGATATTTATACCAGCGACTGGTTTTATGCCGAAAAAAATATGGGGAATAAGATCAAATCTCCGATTGAACTCCTCGCGGGGATACGCCGTATGCTACCATTGCAACTGGATAATGACCAGGCACAATTACTCTTCCAGAAAGTGCTTGGACAGATCTTGTTTTATCCCCCGAATGTTGCCGGCTGGCCGGGCGGTCGCACATGGATAGACAGCAGTACGCTGATGGTTCGGTTGCAGATTCCACAGGTATTGGCAGCAAAAGAATCGCTGACCATTCGCGCAAAAAATGATGACGATGTAAACATGGGCCAGATGATGGAGCAGCAGATGCGGATCAATAAAAATAAAATGTACACCAATAAAGGAGCATCCGCAACCATCGAATGGGCCCCGGTGATAAAGGTGTTCGAAAAAACGAAAAGGGAAAACATGGCGCAGAAAATTGCCGATACGATCCTGCAGTCTAAAAGTCGTATCGATACAGCTGTGCTCCAAAAATACCTCTCAAACGACAGCAGGGAAAATTTTGTAAAGAGTGCTGTGATCCAGCTAATGACCACTCCGGAATACCAGTTGTGTTAGGCTTAAAGGATTAATAAAATCTGCGGACAAGGTCCGCTAAAAATAAAAGCTATGTATTTTAAACGTAAGGAATTTTTGCAGATCGGTTCATTGGCCACTGCATCAATGATGCTCCCGAAATTTTTGAAAGCATTTGAGCAGAAAAATTTGGTTCCGGCGGGTAATAAGGTGGTAGTGGTGATACAATTCAGCGGCGGCAATGACGGATTAAATACCGTGATCCCCGTCACCAATGATATCTATTATCGCGAAAGGCCAAGGCTGGGTATCACCAAAGACAAAGCTTTGCAACTTACCGGTGATGTGGGATTAAATCCTGCCCTTGCAGCATTTAAAGGCCTATACGATGATGGCAGCCTGGCCGTGCTAAATAGTGTGGGTTATCCCAATCCTGACCGTTCCCATTTCCGGAGTATGGACATCTGGCACAGTGCAAGTGACAGCAAAGAATATTTATACACGGGTTGGCTGGGTCGTTACCTTGATGCACAGTGCAAGGGATGTGATAAACCTACACAGGCTTTGGAGATAGATGACGTACTTAGCCTTGCACTAAAAGGGCATGAAAAAAACGGGCTGGCTTTTACAGATCCCCGCAGGTTGTATAGCAGCAGCAATGAAAAGTTTTATAAAGAGATCAATGCTTCGCATACTGCTTCAGAAGAAACAGTAGACTATCTGTATAAAACCATGAGCGAAACACTCAGTAGTGCCGACTATATTTTCCAACAGAGTAAACTACATCCAACCGGCCACGTTTATCCCAACACGGAGTTGGGCAGGAATTTAAAAACCATCTCATCACTCATCATGAGCGAGATCAACACGAAAGTGTATTACGTTTCCCTGGGTAGTTTTGATACACATGTGAACCAGGAAGCGCAACAAAAAAGATTATTTACTGAATTAAATGATGCAGTAAAAGCTTTTACGGATGACCTTAAAAAGAACAACCGTTTTGATGATGTACTGATGATGACCTTCTCGGAGTTTGGTCGCCGGGTGTCACAAAATGCAAGCAATGGAACGGACCATGGAACAGCAAACAATATGTTTTTCATCAGCGGTGGGCTGAAGCAAAAAGGAATTTTAAACGAAATGCCGGACCTGGGTGATTTGAATGAAGGAGACCTGAAGCATAAAGTGGATTTTAAAAATGTTTATGCGACTGTGTTAAATAAATGGCTGGGCAGTGATGATAAAAATATCCTGGGTAAACAATATGATTATCTAAAGTTTATTTAAAAATTCCACAGGGGGTTTAAATAAAAAGGATGGACAGCCACAGGCTGATCCATCCTTTTGTAATTTGCATACCTGAAGAAGTTATTGTACACCTTTTTCTTTCATGATCCTGTTCAGCCATTTCAGCATAGCGAAGATGATAAATGTGGCAATCATCAACAGCACAAAATTCACCCAGAAGAAATTGGCTTTGTTTTCATAACCGTCCCACATGGTGGCTAAAATACCTGATAATTTATTCCCGATCGATGTGGCCAGGAACCAGCCGCCCATCATCAGCGATGTTAAACGCACCGGGCTTAACTTTGATACCAGTGATAGTCCCATAGGACTTAATAATAATTCGCCAATAGTGACAACGCCATAGGTTCCCATCAGCCACCACACACTTGCTTTTTCTGCACCATTACCCGTTGTGTATACTGCAGCAACCATCACCAAAACCGATAAAGCAGAAATAAATAATCCAAATGCAATTTTTGTAGCTGTTGAGGGTTCTTTGTTTTTTCTTCTCAGGAAACCGAAAAATGCTACAACCAACGGTGTTAGGAGGATTACCCAACCCGGGTTTATCGACTGGCTGATGGGTGTGGCCCATAAGGTGGCTTTTTCTCCATCGGCAGGAAGGTCTTTTGGTTCTACGTTTTTAAAATATACCGGGTAATTATATTCTGTCATTACCTGCCCGTCCTTTTTCTGTAACCGGAAGAGGTCGTCATACAGGTTCACGGTGTCTTTTTGATAAACAACATCCTCGGCCTGCTTCAATCCCCTTAATACATCCCCTGTGGTGCCACTCACCTGCCGGTCAGTATAGTTATCTGCCCAGATGGTAAGGGCTGTTCCGTTTTGTTTGAATACGGCCCAAAACATGACCACTGCAGCAAAGATCGCCAGCAATGCACCAATCGGGCGTTTTTCCGATTGTTCTGCCCGGAAATAAAGTGAGGCATAAAAATAGATCACAGGGATACAGGCAAAAATGAAAGCATCCGTACTGTCTGAGCCAAATATATCCCCGGGTAAGATCCAGCCAATCAAACCTGCAATGATGGCCGGTATGAATATGGTGACAACGATCTTTGAAAAGGGCATATCCTCTTTTGTCATAGGCTTTCTTACGTCGCCGGAGGCATAATGCCTTGTACCCAGCATAAAAATGAATACGCCAAGGAACATACCGATACCGGCTGCCACAAAAGCGTATTTCCAGCCCCATAAAATGATAATGGCAGCGCTGAAAAAATTACAGATAAACGCCCCTATATTGATACCCATATAGAAAATATTGTAGCCTTCATCTTTCCTGTGCACAAACTCCGGGGTGGAGTATAAATTTCCCAGCAGGGTAGAGATGTTTGGTTTAAAAAAACCGTTGCCAAAAATCACCAGGGCCATACTCAGGTAAAGCATTGGTAAACTATGGATAGCCATCAGGCAATACCCGGCTCCCATCATCAAACCGCCCGCAATAATAGACCGGCGGTAACCAAAATAGCGGTCGGCCAGTAACCCGCCGATAAACGGCGTGAGGAATACCAGTGCAATGAAAGTGCCATACAGGTCGGAAGCCTCCGTATTGGTCATCGCAAAACCATATTCCACATTTTTCAGGTAAAGCAGGAATATCCCGATCATCAGGTAATAGCCGAAGCGTTCCCACATTTCAGAAAAAAACAGGTAAGGAAGGGCTTTGGGATGTTTGGCAGCTGTATTCATACGTTCTGTTTAAGATGGGAAGATAAATAAAAAGGCGACCGGGAGATCGCCTTTAGCTAGTTTGAATTGGATGTTTACCGGATGCCGTGCATCATTTTCAATAACCATTTACTGGAGATGAATAGAATGAGCGAAGCCACACCAGACATCACGATGAACAACACAAAGAAGTCATAGATATTCGTCATTTCATAACCGATAAATGTTGTGGGTTTGCCTTCCTCCGGATATAAAGAACTCAACGTTCCTGCAAATTTGTTAGCAGTTGCGTTGGCAAGAAACCAGGTGCCCATCAGCAATGACGCAAATCTTGCCGGAGCCAGTTTATTTACCAACGACAGGCCTATTGGCGACAAACACAATTCCCCGATTGTGTGGAGCAGGTAAAGTACGATCAGCCACATCATGCTCACCTTAATGCCGGGTTCCAGCCCTTTTACTCCGATCGCGATTACAACATAACCCAGGGAAAGGAACAACAGGCCAAGCGCCTGCTTATAGGGAGATGCCGGTTCCATATTTCTCTTCCCGAGTTTCCCCCACATTTCTGCAAATACGGGGGCAAGGATCACGATAAATATGGCATTTACACTGTTATAAGCTGAGGCGGGAATGTCTCCCAGCACGAAGTTTTCACCACTAATAAATCCTTTCACTACCAGGAAAACCAGGTAGAGGCCGATTAAGGTGAATAGTATTTTGTACTCCTTTGGAATCTCCATGATCCGCTGTAAAGTATAATACAATAAACCCGCAAGTGCCGCTACCACGAGGTATACGACACCATAATTGGTATTGATGTTCACTGTTCTGTTCATCTGCTCATCTGCGAAGAAAGTCAGTGAGGCGCCTGCCTGCTCAAATGCGGCCCAGAAAAATATCACAAAAAAGGCTGCAATAAATATGACAATGATCCTTTGTTTTTCCACCGAGCTTAGAGACGAATCTGATAAGATGAGCCCGGGTGCTGCAATGGAGACACTAAAAATGCTGGAGCCGATCCAATCCTGGCCCAATAAAAAATGAAAAACGGCGATGAGGGCAATTGCGATCACTATCCATATGCCGACACTTTTATTTGAAATTGACCCCACAACAGAATTGTCTTTTTCTCCTTTTGCCATGGCGGCTGCATTGTCAGCTGCATCTCTTTTCTTGTTTGAGATAGCCCCAACAGCCTGGCCATCGGGGGTAATGAGGTATTTTTTCTTCATTACCTCAAAAGAAACAATCCCAAACAACATCCCGATACCTGCAGCCAGGAAACCCCATTTAAAGTCAGCCGGGTTGCCGGTGTCGCCCAACAGTCCACATACTATAGGGGAGAAAAAAGCACCGAGGTTGATCCCCATGTAAAAAAGTGTAAAAGCGGAATCCAGTCTTGTGTCGCCTCTTGGGTAGAGCTGTCCCACAAGTGTGGAGATATTGGGTTTAAAAAATCCGTTGCCAATAATTAGTCCTGTTAAACCCAGCCACATCAGGATGGTGCTCAGGTCTACATTTTGGTAATTGCTGGCACTAAAGAACATGAGAAACTGACCAATAGCCATTAACAACCCTCCCACAAAAATAGACCGCCTGTTACCCCAATACCTGTCTGCTACGTAACCTCCGATCAGCGGTGTCAGGTATACAAGACCGGTAAAACTCCCGTATATATTAGAGGCTGCAGCTTTATCGATAAACAACGCCTTGGTCATATATAATGTGAAGATCGCTCTCATCCCATAATAGCTGAAGCGCTCCCACATCTCGGTGAAAAAAAGTACGAAAAGACCCGCAGGATGTTTGCCGGTAACTTTTAATTCGGTCATAGTATTTGATTTTAAATGCTTGGTTAGTGAGTTTAATGCCCCAAAATAGCGAAATTCTTATTACGGCCATCATTTGAGGATATCAATTTGGCGAAGGACTTCTTTATAATAATTTGTGGGAATTTGCGTTCAATAAAAAAAAACCAGATTATCCCTTACGGCATATTAATTTCGCTGCTGACAATTACCCCCAAATAATCATTACTTCATGAACATTCTTATTGTTGGTGCCGGCGGAAGGGAACATACCCTGGCGTGGAAACTGAAACAAAGCCCTTTGTGTAAAGGTCTGTTTATTGCCCCGGGCAATGCAGGTACAGCACAGATCGGTACTAATCTCGATATTGCGATTACAGATTTTGAAAAACTGGCAAAAGCGAGCAAAGACAATAATATTGACATATTACTTGTGGGTCCCGAAGAACCATTGGTAAAGGGTATTTACGACTTCTTTAAAACCCATCCTTCCACGCAGCAGGTACAGGTGGTGGGCCCCTCTGCCGAGGCTTCGCAGCTGGAAGGTAGCAAAGCTTATGCGAAGGCCTTTATGCACCGCCATAAAATACCTACTGCGGCCTACCGGGAATTTACTGCAGACAACTTCGAGGAAGGACTTGAATATATCCGGGAACATACCCTCCCGGTCGTTTTAAAGGCTGATGGGCTTGCGGCTGGCAAAGGTGTATTGATCTGCAAGACACATATAGAAGCCATGGCCGAATTTGAGCTGATGGTGCACCAAAGTAAATTTGGTGAAGCTGGCAATAAAGTAGTGATAGAAGAATACCTGCGTGGGATAGAAATGAGTGTTTTTGCGCTCACAGACGGGAAAAATTATGTGTTACTTCCCGAAGCCAAAGATTACAAACGGGTAGGGGAAGGCGATACGGGGCTCAACACAGGGGAAATGGGTGCGGTAAGCCCGCTACCATTTTTTGATGCGGAGCTAAAGCAAAAGATCATTAATTCCGTGGTGGAGCCCACAATCAGGGGACTGCACGAGGAAGGGCTGGAATACAAAGGATTCGTCTTTTTCGGGCTAATGATCGACAAAGGGGAACCTATGGTCATAGAATATAACTGCCGAATGGGCGATCCCGAGACTGAAGTGGTTATTCCCAGGTTAAAAAATGACCTGGTTGATCTGCTTGTCAAAACCACAAAACAGGAGCTGACCGGCATAACCATCGAGACGGATGAAAGAACGGCTGTGACTACGGTAGCGGTAAGCGGCGGTTACCCGGGGGATTATGTGAAAGGTAAAATAATCGATGGGCTCACCGGTACTGAAACCGGCGGTGGGCTGGTATTTCACTCCGGCACTAAACTCGAGAAAGGGAACACTATAACCAATGGGGGCAGGGTGTTAGCCGTTACTTCTTTTGGACAAACAGTGAAAGAAGCCACACATCATTCAAAAGAAATATTGAAAAAAATAAGATTCGAAGAAATGAATTATCGGTATGATATTGGCTATGAGTTCGTGTAATTTTTTTTGGATAATAACGTCAACGGGTATACGAAAATAGGACCGGCATGACTGTTTTTTTATGAACTAAATATATTAGTAAAGGGCTTTATCAACAAGTATTTCCCGCTATGTGCATAACGCTTAAATTGTTTTATAAATAAAATCTTTGACGTTGTTAAATCCAATATTTTCCTTCAACTTTGCCCCCAATCACAGTCACATAAGTTTTCACAAAAATAAACATGGGAATTTTTAATTTTTTCACACAAGAAATTGCGATAGACCTGGGAACCGCCAATACCCTAATCATCCATAACGACGAAGTGGTTGTGAACGAACCTTCTATTGTTGCCCTGGACAGGAATAACCCGAAGAACTTGCTGGCGGTAGGTAAGAAGGCCCTGATGATGCATGAAAAAACCCATGAAAGTATTCGCACAGTCCGGCCTTTGCGGGATGGGGTGATTGCGGATTTTAACGCGGCGGAACTGATGATCCGGGAGCTGATCAAACTTGTGTATCCTAAAAAACCATTGTTTGCTCCCAGCTGGAGGATGATGATCTGTATACCCAGCAGTATTACAGAGGTAGAGAAACGTGCTGTAAGGGATAGTGCGGAACAGGCAGGGGCCAAAGAAGTTTACCTTATACATGAACCGATGGCAGCGGCCCTTGGTATAGGCATTGATGTGGAAGAACCAGTGGGCAATATGATCATCGACATCGGTGGAGGCACCACCGGTATTACCGTTATTGCGCTGGCAGGCATCGTTTGCGACCAGAGTATTCGTATTGCCGGCGATGAGTTTACTGCTGATATTATGGAAGCGTTGCGGAGGTACCATAGCCTGTTGATAGGCGAAAGAACTGCGGAACAGATAAAAATCCAGGTAGGTGCAGCAATGAAGGACCTGGAAAATCCCCCGGATGATATCCCTGTAAACGGCCGTGACCTTGTGACCGGTATACCCAAACAGGTAATGGTGAGTTACCAGGAAATTGCCGAAGCACTGGATAAAAGCATATTCAAAATAGAAGAAGCTATTTTAAAAGCCCTTGAAACAACTCCGCCGGAACTTGCTGCAGATATTTATCGCCGTGGCTTATATATCACTGGTGGTGGTGCATTGTTACGCGGCCTTGATAAAAGACTTGCAGCAAAAATAAAACTGCCGGTGCATGTGGCCGACGATCCGTTGAAGAGTGTGGTAAGAGGTACGGGTATAGCGCTTAAGAATTACGACAGGTTCCCGTTTGTAATGAGATAAAAATAGCTGGACAATGTCGGATGTAAAATTTGCAATATCGAATGTATACGACCTTGTCAACATAGCTATCAGGATCAAATGGGAAAATTCGGTATTGAACATTCGACATTGGACATTTATTAATTTCCCCTCCGGTGCGTAATATCTTTCTTTTTCTCCGCCGTTATTTTAATTTCCTGGTATTTTTTATCCTGCAGGTATTTTGTATCTACCTGATAGTGCAGAACAGCAAATATCACCAGGCTGTGTTTGGCGATGCAGCCAATAGGATAACGGGCAGGGTAAATTCGCAATACAATAAAATAGAATATTATTTCCAGCTCAAAAAAACCAATGATTCATTGGTGGCAGCCAATGAACGGTTATACAATATGCTGCCACAGAATTTTAATATTCCCGACAGTATAAACAGCAGGCAGGTCGTGGATACTCTTCGTATTGATTCTCTTACAAAATATAAAAAATATACCTACCTGGCGGCCAAGGTGGTGGCCAACTCGGTGAGTGCGCAAAATAATTACGTGGTGTTACAAAGTATTCATGCTCCCAGGTTCCGGGAAGGAATGGGTATCGTTGATCCTAATAACGCAGTGGTGGGTGTGATCACAGAAGTGAGTGGGCAGTTTGCCGTTGTAATGAGCCTTTTGCACAAAGACAGCAAGATTAGCGGGAAACTGCTCAAAACCGGTGAGACCGGTACGGTATCCTGGGATGGCAAAAAGCCAAACCTCATTACCCTTTCCGGCATCTCTAAGGGAGTAAAATTAACAAAAGGAGATTCTGTTATAACCAGTGGTTTCAGTGCTATCTTTCCCCGCGGGTTGTTATTGGGAAGAATCGATGAAGTTTACCTGGAACAAGCCACCAATAACCTCCGTATCGTACTTCGTACAGGAGCCAATTTTCATAACCTCGAACATGCTTATGTAATTGACAACGCTGAACAAAAGGAGATCGATAAACTATTGGAAAAAGCGAAAACAAAAAACAAGTAGCGTGGCATGAGTACCCTGGTTAAAAATATCATCCGGTTTATTTTATTCATCCTGGTGCAGGTTTTTGTGCTGGATAAGATCAATGTACACCAGATGGTGACTCCGTATATTTATTTTCTTTTCATTTTGTGGCTACCATTCAAAATTCAACGGACGTGGTTGATGTTGCTGGGGTTTCTATTGGGCTTCGCCCTGGATAGTTTCCGTCACCAACCCGGGTTTCATGCGGCTGCCTGCGTGCTCATTGCATATATCCGGCCGTTCGTTATTAATATCCTGATTCCGCAGGAGGGTTTTGATACCAATTACGAGGAACCTTCTATCACGAGCCTGGGCGGGCTTTTGCCTTATGCGATCTACACCGGGTTTTTCTCTTTCCTGCACAATGGCTGGCTCTTCCTGTTGGAAGCATGGCAGTTCGGATCTATATGGTATTTTCTTGTGAAAACTTTGTTATCTACCGCAGTATGTCTGCTTATCATTCTCATCACTGATCTTATATTTAGCAGGAAACAAAAATTCCGGACAAATACTGTATAAAATTTCATTTTTTGCGTTCTAAAGTTCAGAACTTTGTTGGGTAAACATTAAACTAAAAATGACCCCGCGGGGTTAAATATGTCGGTATTTAATCAATCCAGGAGAAATGTGATCCGCCTGATCTTCATCGCGATGTTTCTGGTTATTATTCTTCGGCTCTTCTCCTTGCAGGTCGTTTCGTCCAAGTATAAGATCATGGCTGACGACCAGGGCGTTTTCAGGAAAGTGATCTATCCTGACAGGGGAATTGTTTATGACCGGCATAAAAGATCGATCCTGCAAAATACGATCATTTACGACCTGATGGTTACACCAAACAAACTCAGGGGAATAGATACAGCGGGCCTCTGTAAGATCCTTGAACTTACAACGGAACAGTTTAATAAGCGGGTGGTGGAAGTGATCATTAAAAACGGCCGTGCAAGGGCGTCTATTTTTGAACCCTTGCTGAACGAAGATAAAATGGCGATGCTGAATGAGTCGTTGTATAAATTTGCGCCAGGTTTTTATTTACAGGAACGTTCGGTACGCGCCTACCCTTTTGATGCCGCTGCCAACGTGCTGGGATATACCGGGGAAGTGGACACAAACTTTTTAAAGAAACATCCCAGTGAAGGATATGTGGCCGGCGATTATGCAGGGATGACCGGGATAGAACGAACCTATGAAAAAGTGCTGATGGGGGAAAGGGGCATTGAATATTGGAAAAGAGATAATAAAAACCGCCTGACCGAAAAAATGGAAAAAGGGCGATACGATACTATGCCTGTGGCCGGCCAGAACCTATACACCTCCCTTGATATCGAATTGCAGGAGTTGGGCGAAAAACTCATGTTGAACAAGCTGGGTTCTGTTGTGGCTATTGATCCCAGGACAGGGGGCATACTGGCCATGGTAAGCGCACCAACCTACCAGCCAAAATATCTCACGGGTAATCAAAGGCGAAAACATTTTTCTGAGCTGTTTTTGAATCCCGCGCTTCCACTCCTGAACCGTACAGTGAGTGCTACTTATTCACCGGGGTCCACATTTAAAACCCTGCAGGCATTGGTTGGGCTACACGAAGGAGTGATCACCACCAAAACTACAGTCTCCTGCAACGGTGCATTTTATGGATGTGGTAGCGGCAGGCCGATGCGTTGCCTGGACTTTGGTACTTTCGATCTGCAACATGCCATCACGCTTTCAGATAACACATATTTTGCTACGGTGATGCAAAGAGTGATCAATAATCCGAAGTACCCTTCCGTAGATAGCAGCCTTGCCGTTTGGAACAGGTACATGTATGCCTTCGGGTTAGGCCATAAACTAGGGGTAGATGTGCCTTCAGAAAAAAAAGGCCACATACCCACCCCTGCATATTATGATAAAGCCTTTGGTAAAGGGAAATGGAACTATTGCAGTTTTCGGTCAGTAAGTATAGGGCAGGGCGAGGTAGACGTAACCCCGCTGCAGGTGGCCAATGAAATGGCCTATATCGCTAACAAGGGCTGGTATATCACGCCTCACGTAGTAGACTCTATAGAAGGTGGCGACAAGTTTGGTATCCTGGAACAATACAGGGAAAGGCATAGTGCTATGAATATACCGGATAGTATCTTTGAAGTGGTGCACGAAGGAATGCAGGGGGTGGTAGAAAGTGGCACAGGTGCTGGTGCCAGGGTTCCGGGCGTTGCCGTTTGCGGTAAAACAGGTACAGTAGAGAATTACTTTCGTGGGGTAAAACAGGAGAACCACTCCTTCTTCTGTGCTTTTGCTCCCCGGGATAATCCTAAAATTGCCATCATGTGCGTCGTGGAAAACAGCGGGCGTTTTGGAGGAACTTATGCGGCACCAATAGTTGGGCTGATGATAGAAAAATACCTGAAGGATTCTATCACGGATAAGGCAAGGCTTGCACGCATAGAACAACTTTCCAATCTTATCCTGATGCCACCACGGATATTTGCCGAACTTCGGAAACAGGATTCGATCAGGCATTCTAAAGATTCGGCTTACCTGATCTCCAGGGGTTACATCAAAATAATTAAGGATACGATCGGCCTGGAAGACGATGAAGTAGGGAAGGATGACCTGGAAAGGATGAAAAAGGAGAGACAGGAGAAAAAGCAGGAGTCAAAAGACAGCATTGCAAAATCAGAAGCAGTATTACCTACAGAAAAGAGAAAACCTGCGGGTGCAGATTCGGCCAATAGAAATTAAAACACAGGAGTAGATATATATGTCGCATCATAAACCCATGATCACCAAAGGAGTTGACTGGGTCATTATTTGGTTGTATGCCATAATAGCTTGTATAGGGCTTATCTGTATTTTTTCAGTGGAGTTTAAAGGCAATGACCAGTTTTTTCAAAGCCTCTTTGCATTCAAGAAAAATTACAGCAAACAGATGATCTATTTGTGTCTCTGTATTATTATCGCCATTTTTATATTGCTCACCGACAGTAAATTTTTTACGGCAACACCAAATCTTTTGTACCTGTTAGGGATACTCCTAATGGCGGCTACTTTCGTGGTAGGCAAAAATGTGAATGGTTCCCGGAGTTGGATACCGCTGGGTTTTATGAACCTGCAACCCGTGGAAACCTGTAAGATATTTACCGCGCTTGCCCTGGCAAAATACCTGGCGCAACCGGATACCAATTTTACCAAAACAAGGTCGCATGCTATTGCTGCGGCGATCTGTTTTTTACCGATCGTATTTTCCCTGCTCCAAAATGAAACCGGGCTTGCCCTCGTGTATTTTGCATTCCTATTGCCTATGTACCGGGAAGGCCTGCCGGCAGGTTACCTCATCCTTGGTGCCTCCCTGGCCGTTTTGCTCGTGATCACGTTATTATTTCCCACCTCCCATTTATTAATCGCCCTGGCTTTAATAGCAGGAGCATGCATTTACTTTATGAAGCGAAAGATCAGGCGGGACCGGACTATGCTTGTTCTTATCATTGCCGTGTGGGGCATTGCATCGCTTTTTGTGGGCGTGGCAGTGCCATTTCTTTTTAAAAGTGTTTTCCAGAAATACCAGGCAGACCGGATATTCAGTATGGTGGGCCGTGATAACCCGTTTGTGGAGGTTGATCCCACGATTGGAGTGGTGGACCTCGCCGCTGCGAAGGCCAAAAAATCCGCTAAGGAAAATTATAATGTAAAACAATCCAAGATCGCCATTGGTTCCGGCGGTTTTACAGGGAAAGGTTTTTTAAAAGGAACTCAAACCCAGGGTGACTTTGTACCGGAACAACACACCGATTTTATCTTCACTTCACTGGGAGAAAATTTTGGATTTGTAGGAACAGCTATTCTCATGTTGTTATACCTGGCCATGCTTTTGCGAATGGTTGTGATAGCCGAACGGCAGCGCAGTACATTCAGCAGGGTATATGCTTACTCGGTAGCAGGATTGCTTTTTTTTCATATTGCAGTGAACATTAGTATGACCATTGGCCTGGCACCTGTTATTGGGATCACCTTGCCCCTCATGAGTTACGGGGGATCATCCCTGCTCACTTTCACTATTCTAATTTTTATTTTGGTAAAGCTTGATTCAGACAGGCAGATGGTGTTGAGGTAAAACCCCCAAACCCCCTGAATGGGGCTTCCGAAGCCTAAGCTGATTTGAATTCCTTTTAGATTACTTTTGCGTCCTTATTACAATCATTAAATTGCTCTGTAAAATGCAGAGTGCTAAATCTCCCCTTTAGGGGGGCAGGGGGTATGAAAATAATTCCACTCAGCGAAGGCGCTTTCAGTATAGATAAAACCAAGGTTTTTGTACCATTTAATAAAGATGCAGATAACATCCAGGAACGTACCCCCGGCAGCCTGCTGGTAGAGATCCAGCCGTTTGTTATCATCACATCAAAGGATATCATCCTGTTGGATACAGGCCTGGGTTTTACCAATCCTGACGGTGTTTTACAGGTACATCAAAACCTGGTAGACAATGGTATCGATCCAATGGATGTAACTAAAGTTTTACTCAGTCACCTGCATAAGGATCATTCCGGCGGGGCCGCCAGGGAAGATAAAATATTAAAACAGCATTATATCAGTTTTCCGAATGCCACTTACCACGTGAACAGGCAGGAACTGGATTATGCCATTGAAAAAGGTCACCCTTCTTATACTCCCGATGAATTTGCGATTCTGGAGTCTGCACCCAATGTAAATTTTATCTCAGGCAGCGGGGTGATAAATAATTATATCCGGTTTGAGACAACGGGTGCACATTGCCCGTATCATATGGTATTCTGGATTGAAGAAGAGGGCGAGGTAATATTTTTTGGTGCGGATGTTGCGCCCCAGTTACAACAAATGAAAAGCAGGTTTGTGGCAAAGTATGATTATGATGGAAAATTATGTATGGAACTGAGAAGCCAGTGGTGGAAGCAGGCGCAGGAGGAACATTGGACGATGCTTTTTTATCATGACATAAAAACTCCACTGGTGGTATTATAAAAAAGAGGCCTGCCCTAAAAAGAGCTGGCCGTTGCTAACCTATGAAAAACACCTGCCACAAATGTATAGTAAAAAATAGGTATTGTTATAATTATTAAGTTTTTTTCCTACGTATATATACCTAATTGTAGGTATCAAACCGGGTGGTTTCCCCATAAAAAATCCCTCCGCATATAAAATGGAAGGGATTTTTTAAAAATAAAAAAAACGCTCTTGTCTATCAGGGCAGGGAATTCTGTCTCCGCTGCATTGTGCCCTGTTTGAAATTTTGTTGGCGAAGCATGTTTTGCTGGCGCATATTTTTAAGTCTCTCTATAAGTTTTTTCCGGAATTCACCATCTTTTATATAAAAATCATTGGTGCGCTGTGCCCCCAGGATCCTGGTGAAACGATCCTGGTATTTTTTCTTGATATTGAGGGCGGCCTGTTGGCGTTCCAGTTCAGATGTTTCAGCCCGCAGGCCTTTGATCTCGTTATCATACTCCCGGTGAACGGGCCAGAATTTTTGAGCCTCGTCTTCGGTAAGCTTTAGTTCCTGGGTGATATAGGCCACATAAAGTGCCTGGATCTTCTGTTCTTTTTTTGGGTCAGGACCAGGTTGTGCAAAACTCACAGATCCAAGTAATAAAAAAATATAAGTAAATAAATGTTTCATGTGTAATCAGGTTAATTGTTAAGATCAAGTGTTTTTAAAACTTCATCTAACGTGTTTTCATTAATTAAATACTCATCAGCATCGGGTAGATTTTTTTCATCAGTAAGAGATGCTACCAAAGCAGCCTCCACATCCTGTCCTTTACTCTCCAGGAACGACACTATGGCCGCATCTGAAACGGAAGAGAATTCTTTTTCAAAACTGTTGGTATTTATGATTTGCCTGGCTTCAGTTAACACCGCGGTTTGACCAGCATTCGTTTTATCGCCGTTACTTTTATTCACCAGGAATAATATGCTCAATCCTATCAAACCCGTAACCACTGCTGCAGCTGCATACCTGAAAGCAGTGAAACGGCTTTTCATTGTAACTATCCTGGCGGGCTGTGGTAATTTAGCGATCACTTGCCCGGGCAGTTCCGCAAAATATTCTTCCGGAACGTGATAAACATTTTGATTCCCAATTCCTGCAACGAGCTCAGAAATACCGGCTGTTTCAGCAGTTACCTGCCCGGCACGTAAAGAACTGGTTTGGGCCAGTATAGAATTAGACAGGTTCTGAAAGTATCCCGAGGGTACCTTGTACATGTTTTGATTCCCTATTTCGGCAACCAAGCTGGAAACTCCATGTGTTTCCAGTACCACTTCACTGAGAGCTTCCCTTTTAATACGGGCCATGATATTGCCGGCCAGGTTTTCAAAATACCCGTCCGGAACAGATGTTTTCATTTCTGCAGTAACCTCCCCTGTTTCCCCAGGCCTCGCCTGTATAAGCAACCGGGTGCTTAGCAGGTCAAAATAACCATCCGGAACGGAAAACACGTTAATCCTTGGTATTGCGGCCAGGGTGGGGCTTAAGTCCTTTAATTCATTCAATATGTAATCTTGCTGGTACATCCGGTTATATAGACGGGTCCTGTTGGAATTAGTTTAACGGTTCAATATATAATCTTCAATTTTTTTCACTGCGTGATGGTAACTGGCTTTTAACGCGCCTTCGCTTGTTTCCAATACCCGGCTCATCTCCTCGTAAGGCATTTCTTCAAAATAACGGAGGTTGAACACCGCTTTTTGTTTATCCGGCAGTTGCTGAATGGCCAATTGAAGTTTCCACTCCAGTTTTTTACCATCAAAATCCTTGTCAGCCACCAGTTTATTGCTCAGGTAACCTACCTCATCATTTAATGAAGTTGACGACCGTCTCTTCTGTTGTTCTAAAAAACTAAGGCTTTCATTGGTCGCGATGCGGTAAAGCCAGGTGTATAACTGGCTATCTTCCCTAAAATTCTCCAGGTTCTTCCATACCTTAATAAACATGTTCTGCAGCACATCGTTAGCATCTTCATGCTCTACCACCATCCGCCTGATATGCCAATAGAGTTTTTCCTGGTATTTTTTAATAATACTGGTATAAGCCCTCTCCCTCGTAGTTTCATTTTTAAACTGCAAAAGCAATTCCCGGTCATCTAAGTTTTCTGCCATATGTTATGTATCGTAAGGACAAAAATAGAAAATCCAATCCATAGACCGGTTTTATATGGAAGGTTTAAGGAGTTGTTAAATTAACCCTTATAAAAAAGGGTTGCCCCAAAGGACAACCCCGGAAATTGAGGAACGGAGAAAATATCAGGAAATCTGAATCTGCCGTGGAGGTTTTTGTTTAGCCTCTTCC
>JAKFCK010000022.1:0-2783 GCA_036676685.1 Chitinophagaceae bacterium
GCCGCGGTCTTGCCCGTCCGGACCTGTACCGATTCTCTTACTGCAGTAAGTAGCTGCTGCACCGGTTTTTCTGTAAGCTATCGGAACCGCCAAACGCGAATTAAAGCGTACGACCTTTTCGTGCATCATTAAAAATTACCAGAGAAATTTTCGAAGTTCGCTTATCGTGACTGGCGACCGCAGCCAACCCCGAATTAAAGCGTATGACCTTTACGTGCACCATTGAAACCGGGAAGGCGGCTTATCACCGGTTGGGGAAATTTTATTAAAACAGAGGTTGGTTGTAGCATTGGGTATTTTCCCCTTGCCACAATGAGTAGTTACCCAATCGAAAGTTATCGGAATCGCCAACCGTGAAGTGAAGAGTACATAGCGAACATCTCCATCCCGGGTGACCAATATCATTTCCCCTTTAACCGTTATTGCCGACTTTTGAAAGAAAAATTATTATGAGCGAGAGCATTGAAATATCAACAACATTTGATCCCGTGGAAAACATAACCTACGCAGGCGGTTCAGTGGTAAGCAAAACCATTTTAAAGAAGCCGACAGGCAACATCACTTTATTTGCCTTTGATAAAGGTGAGGGATTAGCCGAACACAGTTCACCTTACGAAGCATTGGTTCAATTGCTGGACGGGAGTGCAGAAATTACGATTGGCGAAACGGCTTACCAATTGAAAAAAGGACAAAGTATTATCCTGCCTGCAAACATCCCTCACTCACTTAAAGCGACTGAGCAATTTAAAATGATGCTGACCATGATCAAAAGCTAACTATTCCCGCCATTCTCTTTATTGGTGTTGCCGTAGATTTCTTTGAAGCTTAAGACCTTTAAAAAAATGCCAACCGGCAAGGTAGCGGAAGATCCGGCTGGTAAGCATATGCGGCCACCAGGAACTTTTGTACATCTACATTCTGCCTTGCAAGGTTCCTTGCATTTTTAAACAATAAT
This sequence comes from Chitinophagaceae bacterium, assembly GCA_036676685.1. Classification (GTDB taxonomy): domain Bacteria; phylum Bacteroidota; class Bacteroidia; order Chitinophagales; family Chitinophagaceae; genus Ferruginibacter. Next base: position 956 of record JAKFCK010000022.1, read on the forward strand.
TATTATTTTACTCTTTTTCCACACACAGTAAGGCCCAACCTTCAACCCCGGAAAAAATCCACGACGCTTTACCCCGGTCTGCCAATCATAAAAATGATCATGAAATCATTTTCACTTTTTTTGGCTTTAATAGTATTACTAATGGGGTTTGTTTCTTGTCAGAAAGAACTTCAGTGTGAGTGGTGCATCAATGAGAACCAGCCTCCTGTGGCCGTTGCCGGCCCGGACACAACGATTCATTTACCGAATGACAGTATTACCCTGGATGGCAGGGCTTCCCATGATCCGGATGGCATGATCACGCAATGGAACTGGAATAAAATATCAGGGCCTGCATCCGCAATCACCAGTAACGCGAATACGGCATACCCGTTCATTTCCCGGCTTACTGCAGGCATCTATTTGTTCGAACTGATCGTTACTGATGACAAAGGGCTCAGCGGCAGGGATACGGTAAGGTTGACTGTAAATGATCCTGCCCTCCAAAACAGTCCACCTGTAGCGAGGGCAGGTGCGGACCAGGTATTAAGCCTTCCTTTATCAGCAGTGAACCTTGATGGAACTGCCTCCACCGACCCGGATAACAACATTGTTTCCTATGCCTGGAATAAGATCTCCGGGCCCGCTTCATCCACGATAACAAATGCTAACAATCCCAGGGCGCAGGTACTTCAGCCCGCCGCGGGAACTTACCGGTTTGAATTGAAAGTTACAGATGCGGGGGGATTGGCAGACAGTGATACCATGGATGTTACCATCTCCACATCGGCACCCCCTTCAGACCCATGCGGAACCATGTGCCCTATTTTTTCGACCTGCAGTTTTGTTTGTTTTGGTATACCGGGCGGGCAGCCTACGCGATATACATGCGCTCCCAATTTTAGCCTGGCTTACGGAGCTTCCGCATCCCTGTCCTCTAAAGTCTATTTTGCCGGTGGCACAGATGACCATTGGGCATATGGTGGCAGCCTCGATGGTGGAATGGAATATGACCCCGCAACCAATACGCATCGCTGCTTTACACTTTCTGTGCCGAGAGCTTTCCTTGCGGGTGCCACTGCAGGCAACAAAATTTTATTCGCCGGCGGAGTCGAGGTCACGCGGTACCGGGATAATCCCGTTTATAATACTGTTGATATTTATGACGGGCAAACATTAACCCATACGATAGCGAATTTAAGCGAAGCGAGGTCGCATATCGCTGCGGTTTCTTTAGGAACTGATGCTTTTTTTATCGGGGGGAAAACCAAGGGAGGGTATTCAGGCAAGATGGACATTTTTAGTAGTACTTACAATACATGGAGAACCGTTTCTTTGCCGCGGGAGAGAGCATATGCCGGTGCTGCCATTATTGGAAACAAACTATTTATTGCGGGTGGACAAAATAGCAATGGGAGTATTGATACTGTTGACATTTATGATATCCTTTCAGGACAATGGTCAACCCTCCGGGCTCCGCATGTGCATCCATATGCGAGTGTTGCTCTCTCCGGGTACAAACTTATTATCGCGGGAGGGGATGGGCTTTCCGGCAGGTCTGCAGACATCTACGATGTTTCAACCGGGTTATGGTCATCTGTAAACCTTAGCAGCAGCCGCTTTTACATGACTGTTGCAGCGGCGAATAACAAAATTGTTTTTTTAGGAGGGGTTCATTCCACCTCAGGTATCATGTTTGCGAACGAGTCTGAAGCAATAGATGTTTATGATGAATCCAGCGGAACATGGTCGGCTTCTTCCCTCAACCGGGGAGTAAGCGGTACCGAGGCTGCTATAGCAGGATCACAGATCATCTATACAGGTTTTATGTGGGGTAATTCTTTGGTGA
>JAKFCK010000023.1:0-19005 GCA_036676685.1 Chitinophagaceae bacterium
TTCTGCACCATGGTGGTGGCGTGGGTATGGGCTATTCCATCCACGCGGGGATGGTCATTGTTGCAGACGGCACTGATGATGCTGCGGCCAGGCTCAGCCGGGTGTTGAGAAATGATCCGGGAATGGGTGTTATCCGTCATGCAGATGCGGGATACGAACTCGCTAAAAAAACAGCAATCGACAATGAGCTTGATCTTGAAGCCAGGTTAGGGTGACCTTAAATTAAATGCCCACAGATTTATTAATTGGCACCCGTTTGGTATTCACATTTGTATACTTAACGCAAAAACCAACCGCATGTATACCGAAGATCATAACCATCCTGGTCCCGATCCCAAAAAGGGCAAACCAAAGGATGTAGAGGCTGAAACTGAAGAGAAGGAAATCGTGAACGGGCAATCCCAGGCGCAGGTCACCAACAGCAGTGAACTGCCGGAAGAGGAAACAGATGACAGTATACCTTCCGAGGAAGAAAATGATGAAAAGATCAATAACCTCAGGGATGCTTTAAATAGCGACAACCTGCCCCTGCCGCCTGATGAGCGCGATAACGGGATAGTGAATTAAAAGGTATCAGCCATTTTAATACTGCAGATCCTGCCGGTTCTATACCAGCAGCTGTGGATGACAAGCATTTGCACTTGCTGTGTGTTTTCGCCGATCACGCCAAATATACCTGCGTCTCCGGAGCTGTAAGCGGATTTATATTTCTGCATCGGTAAGGGAAATGTATCTTTGCCCGGAAAAATAATTTGCGCATAAACCCGTTAACTATCAAACAAACTGCATGGCAAAAGCGACCAGGGAGCAACCCATCATTCTTATAACCAACGATGACGACATCACTTCAAAAGGCATTCGCAGTTTGGTGGAGGCTGTGAGAGGGCTTGGAAAAATAGTTGTTGTGGCCCCCGATAATCCCCAGAGCGGTATGGGGCATGCTATTACCATTGGCTCGCCGCTCCGGATGAATAAGATCGATATTTTTAAAGACATGGATGTGGAAGCCTGGCACACCAGCGGCACACCGGTGGACTGTGTGAAACTAGCGGTGGACAAGATCCTGCACCGCAAGCCGGATATCTGCCTTAGCGGTATCAACCACGGCGCCAATCATTCGATCAACGTGATTTATAGCGGCACAATGTCGGCAGCCATGGAAGCTTCCATCGAAGGCATACCCAGCATTGGTTTCTCCCTCCTGGACTACAGCTACGACGCCGACTTCACTGCTTCCAAAGAGGTGGTCCATAAAATTGTGACCAGCGTGATGGCTATTAAGAAAAAGGACAAGCACCTCTTACTTAACGTTAATATCCCCGCCTTACCGCCGGATAAGATCAAGGGTATCAAGATCTGCAAACAGGCCTACGCCAAATACGAGGAAGATTTTTCTGAACGCCTGGATCCTCATGGAAAGAAATATTACTGGCTCACCGGTGAATTCAAAAATTTTGACAAGGGGAAAGATACGGATGTATGGGCGCTGGAGCATAAATATGTGAGCGTGGTACCAGTCCAATTTGATCTTACCAATTATACTTTGAAAACCCAATTAGAAAAAAATAAACTGTTCCAATGATTCTCAAAAAAGACAGTATACTGCTGGGCCTTATTTTAGGCGCTTTTGCACCGTTAATGGGCCTGGTCATTTTTAAGATGTATAAGTTCAGCATTTTCAGTTTCAGGGAAACTGTTCAGTATATGGTGGTGGAGCCGGGATTCCGTACGCTGACTGTCGCACTGAGCTTGTCGCTGTTACTGAACGCCTTATTATTTACTATTTACATTAATTCCGCTAAGGATAATACGGCAAAGGGCATTTTTATTACTACACTGATATATGGGTTGATCGTCCTGTCTATCAAAACTTTCATGTAGGAAATCAGCCGGCCTTTTTCTTTAACCAGCCTTTATGTATTTATTGGCATTAAGTTAACAGTGTAATCCGGCAATGGTTATTAGCTTTGTGTAACAAATCAAGATAATAAAGATTTTCTCATAAGCAGTTAGTTTTGGTAAACGGGGCACCTACTCTTAGGAAGCCCCTCTTTTTTTGCCTATAAGTGGAACAATCCGTCCACGAACTGGGTCTTGTCAAAGACCAGCAGGTCAGTAGCTTTTTCACCAACTCCAATAAATTTTACCGGGATATTAAACTGGTTAGCGATGGCCAGTACCACGCCGCCTTTAGCCGTACCGTCCAGTTTGGTAATGGCCAGTGCCGTTACGTCTGTGGCTGCTGTGAAGTGTTTAGCCTGCTCCAGTGCATTCTGCCCGGTGCTTCCATCAAGTACAAGCAATACTTCGTGCGGTGCTTCAGGGATAACTTTTTGGATGACCCTTTTGATCTTGGTAAGTTCATCCATCAGGTGCAGTTTGTTGTGCAATCTACCGGCGGTGTCAATGATGATCACATCTGAATTTCGGGCGATCCCGCTGATCACTGTATCGTAGGCAACGGATGCCGGGTCGCTGCCCATTTCTTTTTTTACAATGGGCACATTTGTTCTTTCACTCCAGATGGTCAGCTGGTCTACCGCGGCTGCCCGGAAAGTATCTGCGGCACCGAGCAAAACGGATTTGCCCGCCAGGGAAAAATTATGGGCTAGTTTACCGATCGTTGTCGTCTTGCCCACACCGTTAACCCCAACCACGAGAATGATATGAGGGCTATGCCCTGCAGGTAATTCGTAATTGATATAACTGCTGTCCTGCGGTGCGGATACCAGCAGTGCGGTGATCTCTTCTTTCAGGATGCGGTTAAGTTCCGCGGTATTGAGGTATTTGTCTTTGGCAACGCGTTTTTCTACCAGGTCAATGATCCTGATGGTAGTTTCAACGCCTACGTCTGCACTCACCAGCGCATTTTCCAGGTCATCCAGTACTTCCTCATCTACGGTGCTTTTACCGGCGATTGCTTTGCTGATCTTGCCCAAAAATCCTTCCCTGGTTTTCTGCAGGCCCTGGTCGAGAGTTTCCTGTTGTTGCTTTTTTCCGAATAGTTTATCAAAAAGACCCATTTGAAATTTTTATAATCGTTAAGGTTGGAGATTTGCAAATGTAAAGGGAAACCGGGTATTGATTAATTACCGGAACAAACTAAAAAAGCCGTTCGGAATTACCAGAACAGCTTTTATTATGCATTTGACCCAGGATCAATATTATTGACCTAAGTGCTCTTTAATTTTGTCTTTGTGTACGATCGACTCTTTGAAAGTGTAAGCACCAGATTTTGGGCTACGGATCGTGCGAATCACTTTTGTCCAGTTTTTAGCATCTGCTGCTGCTTTCTGGTCTTTGGTTTTTATCGCGGTTTTAGCTGCTTTTGCCATGATAGTTTAATTTGCTAATTAGATAATGTGCTGATGTGCTGATGAAAGCGCTTGTATTAATTAGCACATTTGCTAACTAGCACATTAGCTGATTTATTTGATTTCTTTATGAACAGTTACTTTCTTAAGTATCGGATTGAGTTTCTTCAATTCCAGACGCTCAGGAGTATTTTTTTTGTTTTTAGTGGTAATGTAACGGCTGGTGCCAGGCAGACCACTTGCTTTGTGTTCTGTGCACTCCATTATAACCTGTACCCTGTTTCCTTTCTTTGCCATTTTGTATTTTTTATAATATTAAACCTTCTTTTTCACCGTAAAGGGAAGTAAGGGGGTTTTAGATTTTCGATCCTGCCGCACGCATTTCTTTTACGGTCGCATACAAGCCATTTTTGTTAATGGTCCTGATGGCTTCTGAAGACAATTTCATGGTTACCCACTTGTCTTCTTCAGCGATGAAATAACGTTTGGTCTGCAGATTTGGTAAAAACCTGCGTTTCGTTTTGATGTTGGAATGAGAAACCTTATTACCTGTAATGGGTCTCTTTCCTGTAAGTTCACATACTCTTGCCATGTCCTAAAATTTTGGAGGGCAAAAGTAAGTATTTATATCTTAAATAGATGAGGAAAAGGGAATTATTTTAGAATTTTGGCATAAAAAAATTAATTATACCCCGATTTTCGTGCAAATTACAGCCAAATTTCTATAATGGATACACATTTTGTAAGCACGAACTTCAAAGGAGGAATGGCTTTTACGACGCATATAAACGAACATAGCCTGGTAACGGATACGATCGCAGAAAATGGCGGAAACAACGAGGGGCCTGGGCCCAAGCGCCTGATGCTGGCCTCCCTGGCGGGCTGCACAGGGATAGACGTTGTAGGTATTTTAAACAAAATGAAGGTGGTTTTCAGCGACCTGGGCATCGATACCACAGCGACCCTGTCCGAATCACACCCTAAAACATATGTACATGTGAAAGTGACCTATAAAATAAAGCTGGCGGAGCAAGACAGGCCAAAAATGGAAAAAGCGGTGCAGCTATCGGAAGACAAATATTGCGGGGTGATGGCGATGTTCAAAACATTTGCAAAAATGGAAAGAGAGATCGTTTATTTGTGATGGTTAATCGGGAACCGCGATCAATTTTTTTGCCGGAACAAAAACCTGGATCACTGCTGCAATGCCTATCACCAATAACGCGCCGATAACGTTAAGCCATAAAAAAGATATCACATCTGCATTGTAAATAGCAATGATGGCTATTTCTGAAATAATAGCGGAAAAAAATACTGCATGGGCACCGATCCTTTTTATCCAGAACGCTACCAGGAAAATTCCCAGGATCACCCCGTAAAATAAGGAGCCGAGGATATTCACGGCTTCTATCAGGCTGTTGCCGATGTTATGCGCAAACATCGCAATGATGATGCAGAAGATACCCCAGGCAAAAGTGTACCATTGGGAGATCTTATAATCCTGGAAGGCAGTCTCATCCCTTACAAAAAATTTTTTATGAAAGTCAACAACCGTGCACGCAGCCAGAGAGTTTAATGCAGCAGCGATACTACCCCAGGCGGATAAAAAGATCACGGCGAACAACAACCCTATCAAACCAATTGGCAGGTTGTCTTTTACAAAACGTAAAAAAATAAAGTTCGTATCATTGGCATCATCGCCCGGTATGGCTTGTTGCACAAGGCCCCTGTATTGGCTGCGGAATGCCGTAGCTGCTTCCATTTTCCCTTCACTGAAGGCTGCGTTATACTGTTGCTCTACGATATTCAGCGAGTCTTTATAAATGGTTTGTTTGGCTACAATGGCTTTGGCGTTATCAAAAAATACAGGCGCTTTGTGGTGCAGGTAAAATGAAAAGATCAATACCCCTATCAGCAGGATCCCAAATTGCATGGGCACTTTCACAAGGCCGTTCATGAGTAAGCCCTTGCGGCTTTCTGAAATATTTTTTGCAGTTAGGTATCGGCCAACCTGGCTATGGTCTGTACCAAAATAACTGAGGGCAAGAAAAAAACCACCGATGATGCCGCTCCAGATATTGTATTTATCCTTCCAGTCGAAACCCTTTTCTGTAAAACCCGTAGTGATTACATTCATCTTACCATACTCCCCTGCTTTACGCACAGCTTCTTTAAACCCTACACCCTCGGGCAGCATGGCCACAGCGATATATGCGATGATAAAAAGTGAGATGAATACAATGATCATCTGCATGGTCTGTGTGTACGCCACAGCACGGGCTCCCCCCGTCATGGTGTAAATGATCAGCACACCTCCCATCACGATATTGGTGTAATAAATATTCCAACCCATGAGGGAGCTTAAAATAAGTGAGGGGGCATAAATACTTACCCCTGTGCTGAGCCCGCGGGAAACAAGGAACAGGAAAGAAGTAAAGGTCCTCGTTTTCAGGTCAAACCTTTTTTCCAGGAATTCATAAGCAGTATATACTTTCAACCTGCTGAATACCGGGACGAAAAAAATGCTGATCACGATCATGGCCAGTGGCAGGCCGAAATAATACTGCACGAAACGCATGCCATCGGTATAGGCCTGTCCTGGCCCGGTGAGATAAGTGATCGCACTCGCCTGGGTTCCCATAATACTCAATAGTACCAGGTACCAGGGCATACTGCGGTTACTTAAAAAATAGCCATCCAGGTTTTTGGTTGTACGGCTTTTATACACACCATATACGATGATGCCGGATAACACGGTAATTAATATGATCCAGTCGATAGAACTCAAGCAGTGAAATGTGAATGGTGAATGGTGAAAATAGGCAGCATCGTAATTACTTTAGCATTTTGCGGGGTTTTATTTTGATCTTAGTGTATCCTGTTTTGCAGCAGGCTTCGGCGTTGCAATAAGGTTGGCGAATAACCTGAAAGCACCTGGCACCCCTGCCGGTAGCTCACGGAAAAATACCAGCCCGGTATAAACAAACCTTCCTTTGCCATAGTCCGCAACGATAAGGCTGCCTTCCTGTTCTTTTTCACCGGGATCCTGCATACTCAAAATACGCTGGTATTTACTATCCACCGCCTCTGCATTATAAATACTGCGTTCCTGGATCCAGCCGTCAAAATCACCGGCGGTGATCTTATTGGGATAATTCAATACGGGATGACCAGGGATCAAAAATTTTACCGGAGCGGTTTCATCTGTGATGCGGTTCCTGGACACGGTAAAAGGATATGGCGCCATTTTAGATTGCAGGGGACCCAGCCCATTGTTGGTATTATATTGCACCAGCAAAACACCACCGGCCTTCACGAAATTCATCAATACATCAAAGGCATTGCTCATCCAGGCGTTGGTGTTGTACGCACGCACGCCGGTTACAATGGCATCAAACTGCCTCAGGTTAAGTGCCGTGATGTCTTTCTCCTCCAGCATTGTTACCAGGTAGCCCATCTGCTCCAGGGCAGCAGGCACTTTGTCCCCGGCGCCATTTATGTAACCAATTTTTTTGCCGGCGATCTTCAGGTCAGCTACCAGCACTTTTTGCACTGCCGGTTTAAAATAGCGGATTACCGGGATGTGATCATAACTGATCTCCTTTAATTCCACATAAGGATTACCTTTTTTATCTTTAATAGGGAAATCAACTATTTTATTATCCAGGCTATTAAAATTTAGTTTGTATCCGGGTGCTAACCGCGACATGACCGTAGTAGCTTGCCCCTTCTTAAGCCCCTTCAGTTGTGCATAATATTCTCCCCCTGTATCCATCCTGGCCCCGTCTATAAAAAGACGGATATTTTTTGCGTAAGCATTGTCTTCGGCCTGGCCGGGTGTGATCACATTTAAAGCAGGCTGAACACTTATAGTAAGTGGTGGCACGATTACAACCGGCTGGTAAATTTCTCCCTTAACGGGATCAGTAGATTTGTAACGCAGGGGTTTATCAAAATAAAATTGCTGCCCTTCCAGCGTGATTGAAAACCGCACCAGTGGATCTTCCACTTCCGCCTTACCGATGAGTGCCTGGTCCGTCACATTAAAGCTGCCATGATTCATATCTTTAGCCAGCCAGTAGGGTTGTGTAGGACTTGTACCAGGCGGCACATATTGTGCGATGGGATAAGTTGAATTTACATTAGCAGGGCCTGGTTTCAACACCAGGTAGTTGTCCCATAATTTTGCATCGGCAGCCGTCACCGGCACGCCCAAACGGTTATTAAAAGTGACCAGGGCTCTCAGGGTATCACCGATCACTGCGTAGGGTGAGGTGGCTGTTGCTTCCATAAATACGCCGCTCACTGCCTCCACTAATTTTTGGATGGCTGTTAATTTCTGCTCTACCCAGTAGTCCTGGCGCAATGATTTTAGCCCGGCGAATAATTTCACAAGGGCAGGCAACGATTTGGAAGGGTCCTCAGCTTTGAATTCGCCGGCCAGTGTTTTGGCCATCGTCCCAAACTGCGGGTAAGGGATCCTGTTAGCCCCCGGCTCGATACCATCCATGATATCTTCCAGGGGTTTGTCCCCTTTTACTGTTGCAAAATATTCAAAGCTTTCCCCTCTTTGCGCAGGAACACCAAACCCCTGGCTTTTGTGCTGGCTCCTGCTTTCTGAAGCCAGTTCGCCATAACTTTTGCCAAGGATAGGATTGTACATACCCACATCAATTTTCAGCTGATCCTCCCGGGTGGTATTATTGCCTCCAAAGTTAAACGTGTTCCACAGCAGTCTTTTCACCTGCCAGGTGCTTACGCCATTGGTGAGCTGCCCGGGAAATTTTGTGGCATCGGCTGCCGCGTCAAATGCTTCGCCGGCGAGTATTGCAGAAGCTGTGTGATGTCCGTGGCCACCCTCCCCGGTGGTAGGAAACCGGGTAATGATAATATCGGGTTTAAACGTCCTGATCACCCACACCACGTCACTCAGGACCTTGTCGTGACCCCAGGTTTTCATGGTCTCTTCAGGACTTTTACTATAGCCAAAATCGTATGCGCGGGTAAAAAACTGTTCTGCCCCGTCTATCCTCCTGGCTGCAAGTAATTCCTGGGTCCTGATCAGTCCAAGGTCTATCCCCTGTTCATCGCCGATGAGGTTTTGCCCCCCATCACCGCGGGTGATGCTGAGGTAACCCGTCCTGAATTTTCTTTCATTGGCCAGGTAAGCAAGCAACCGCGTGTTTTCGTCATCCGGGTGTGCAGCGATATATAAAACGGATCCGAAGACTTCCAGTTTTTTAATTTGTTGTAAAATATCAGCAGAAGAATAACTTTTAGGGGTTTGTGCCATTACTTGCAAACACAGGAAAATGCCAACCACAATGACCAGGTATTTTTTCATCAAGGACTTATTTTAAACGCAAAATTAGGACATTGCTTTTTTGTAGTATTACCATTTATCATACGCTGCCGCATTTTGGATGATTTAATGTATAGACCCTGCAAATTTCAGGCAGTGAACTTTCCAGGATCAAAGCCCGCCATGAATCACCAGGATACTGCCACTTGGCAAAGCCCGAAACGACAATACACAATTTATTGCCCTACAAGGAATACAGCGTTGGTGAATAAAAGTTTCCCATTCTCCCAAAAATTCCGGAAAAGAGGGTTGTCAGCAAAATAAATAATATTGCCCCTACCCATCGGCGTCACACCGATAACAGTGCCGTCCACCAATTTATTCTTTACTTCGCTGCCCACAAATCCTGCCACCTGTTTTTCTTTTTTGATTACACCGACATTCCACGATTCTTTACCGAATTCAAAAATATGCCCGTTCATTTTCAATGAATAATAATTTACCGGGTAACCAAATGCCAGTGGGTGGCTCACGTCCAGTTCCACTTTATAGATGGCCCCCTGCACGTTTGAACTCAGGTAATCCCTGTCCCTGTTCTCATATTTTCTCAGGTCTGCATACACATCCGTTTTGGGAGTGTCTTCCTTTTTTGTTTCGTCAGTTTTTTTCAATTTAAGTCCTGCATCCATATCAGCCAGCGCTGCAGCTGCATTCTCCAACACGACCAGGTTACCACCCTGCCTTACCCATGTTTTTAATTCCGCTACCACATCCTTATCACCAAGCATTTTGTAAGAACCGTCCGGGATGATCAGCACGTCTGTTCCTTTAAGATCGGCAAACTGCAGATCTTCAGAATTGATCAGTGTAACCGGGTAGTCCAGTTCCTGGTCAAAGAAAAACCATATTTCACCTGCCGCATTTTCTGAAGCTTCTTTACCGGTAACAAGCACAACATTTGGTTTTTTAATATTGTGGAGTTTATCTGATCCAAAGTCAAATCCGCTCTCCATGAAGCCCGAACTCACCACCGTGACTTTATTTTTCAGTTGGTTGGCCAGTTGCAGGAATTGCTGAATTTTCGTTTCGTTTCCTTTCCCCAGCACCACCAGGCTGCCTTTGTTGTATTTGATTCCTGCATAGACAAAATCCCTTTCTGCAAACCGCACTTTTACATTGGCGGCCAGTAAACCCGCGAGCAGTTTTCCATCACTGAGCGAGTTATAATTCACCAGGTAACCGTAGGCATCAGCAGTAAAATTATTTTGAACAACAACCGGGGATTGTTTTTTGCCCGTGATCTTTTCTTTTGTTGCGTAAGCCTGCACGCCGTAAACGTAAGGCAGTGCCCAGGCGGTGATGTCGTAAGTGGCACTATCACTCAGACGGGATACCGGCTCGAACAATACTTTTATCAGTGCGGACTTAGGCTGGGCTGCAGCAACAATAAGGTCGTTCTGGCCCGGGGTATAATTCTCTTCCTTTGATGTGTAATAATTAAATGCTCTTACCGCGGGGCTTTTGCCTGCATAGCTGAATTCAATTTTATTTTTTTCGAAAAGTAATTTAAGCGCATCAAGTTTATTTTCATCTGTAGCCCGGATGATATAGGTTTTGTAAGTGTCTAAACTCCCGTTGTTACTTGCTTCAAAATACTTTTTGAATTCACTCAACAAGGAGGGAGCATTGGCGGAAGCGATTTCCAGGGTGCTCATGCTGGTGGTAAAGTGGTGGGCTATCCGGTCGGTAAGTTTTAAGGTATCATAAGCATCCAGGGCGATGGCCAAACCTCCCCGGCCACTTCCCGCCTGTTCGTAGGTCATGCCGATAGAGCCGTTAAATAAAGGGTAAGTATCGCCATACGAAGGATAAAACAGATCAAAATATTCTTTGGTAAAATACAACCATCCTTTTGCGTCAAAATATTTTGCGTGGTTTTTTCCCATCGTGGTCTGGAAGTTCCTTTGCCAGCTGGTAATGATCTCGTGGAAAGGTTCTGCACCCGGTGCAAAATAATAGGGACTATAAGGCGATTGTTCATGGAAGTCAACATGCACCTGCGGCATCCATTCATGGTATTTCACCATTCGTTGCCTGGACTCGAGTTGCGTCTGCCATGCCCAGTCCCTGTTCAGGTCAAAATTGTAATGATTGCTTCTTCCATTTGGCCAGGGCTCCTGGTGTTCCCTTGCATCGGGGTGCGCATTGTATCTTTTTCCCAGCATCTGGTTATACCAGTTCACGTAGCGGTCGCGCCCGTCGGGGTTCATGCAGGGATCAATAATCACCACGGTATTTTTTAACCAGGCCCGGGTTTGCGCATTGCCTGCATTCAGCAATTCATACAGGGTCTGCATACTTACTTCCGATGAACTTGATTCATTGCCATGCACGTTATAACTCAGCCATACAATGGCAGGGGCGTCCACGTTACCAGGTTTATCCTTTAGTAAGCCGGTGAGGCGGAGATTGTTTTTCCTTATTTCTTCCAGGTTTGCGAAATTTTCTTCCGATGCCACGAGAGCCAGCAGCAACGGCCGGCCTTCTGTTGTAGCACCATAACTTTCCAGCTTCAGTTGCCGGGGAAGCGCAGTGGCAGCGTGTTGAAAGTATTGAACGATCTTATAATGGGGTGTAAATTTTTCTCCTAGCGGATACCCGAGGAATTGTTCGGGGCTTTTCAGTACCTGGGCAGGAAGCGATATTGCGATACAGAGGAAAATATGCAGTACCGTTAATTTTAGTTTCATATTAAAAATTATCCGGTGAAATTATTAAAACCTAATGCTTTAATAAAAGAAATTTTAGCTTTGACCTAAATGTTCATCATGAAAGCCCAACTCATTCTTACTGCACTTTTTCTCGCCGGTTTCACAGCCGCTGCGCAGTCGCCGTTAAATTACAGCATTACCAAAAACTTTGAAGGAAGCAACGGCGTTGTGGTATCGGCACACCCCCTGGCAAGCCAGGCAGGCCTGGATATGCTTAAACTGGGCGGCAATGCGGTGGACGCGGCAATTGCCACACAACTCGCGCTGGCGGTGGTTTACCCGGGTGCCGGCAACCTGGGAGGCGGTGGTTTTTTGGTGGCATTTTTTAACAACGGGCAATCCCTTACCCTGGATTACCGGGAAACTGCACCCGGCAAGGCTTTCCGGGATATGTACCTGGATGAGCAGGGTAACCCCGTCACCCAACTTTCCCTGCAGGGGGCGTTGGCCAGTGGTATCCCCGGCACGGTCGCAGGTTTATTTGCCAGTATGCCCTATACAAAACTACGCTTTGCCACATTGGTGGCTCCGGCCATCGACTTTGCCGAAAAAGGTTTCGCCATAACGAAGATGCAGGCAGAAAGTTTTAATAACAACCAGGGCGAATTTCTCTCCAACAATAAAAACAGTGTGGCATTTGTAAAAACCGCCAAATGGAAAGAGGGTGATCTTCTTGTGCAACCTGAGCTGGCTGCTACCCTCCGGCGCATCCGGGCAAAAGGTGTCAAAGGATTTTATAAAGGCAAAACAGCCAAACTGATCGTGCAGGAAATGAAACGCGGGAATGGCATCATCAGCCGGAAGGATCTTAAAAATTACAGGGCCAAAGAACGAGTGCCATTAAGGTTTCCTTATAAGGCGTACGAGGTGATCAGCATGCCTTTGCCCAGCAGCGGCGGTATCCTCCTGCAACAGATGATGAAGATGATCGAAAAAAGGAATATTGCGGAAATGGGCTTTCAAACAGCAGCCAGCGTGCAGCTGATGACGGAAGTAGAAAGGCGGGCTTATGCAGACAGGGGCACTTATATGGGCGATATGGATTTTGTGAAAGTACCCGTGAAAACCCTCGTGAGCGAAGCCTACTTACAGCAACGGATGAACGATTTTAAACCGGGTGTTGCCGGCAGCAGCCAGGTGACGCGGGAGGGAGTGATCGCTGAAAGTGAAGAAACCACTCACCTGAGCGTGGTGGATAAGGAAGGCAACGCCGTCTCCGTGACAACAACCCTGAACGGCGGTTACGGCAGTTACACCGTGGTAAGTGGTGCAGGTTTTTTATTAAATAATGAAATGGACGACTTTAGTGTGAAGCCCGGTGCACCCAATATGTATGGCGCTGTGGGTAAGGCGGCCAATTCGATCGCGCCAGGTAAACGAATGCTGAGCAGTATGACACCAACAATTGTACTGAAGGATAACAAACCATATATTATTGTAGGCACACCAGGCGGTACCACTATCCCCACGAGTGTGTTCCAGAGCCTGGTGAATATGCTGGAGTTCAATATGAATGCAGAAGATGCGGTGAACAAACCCAAATTTCACCACCAATGGCTGCCGGATGAATTGTTTATTGAGCAGGATTTCCCGGTGGCCGTAGCGGATGAACTCAGGCGAATGGGATACAAGGTAACACCGAGAAGCGCCATAGGAAGGACCGAACTCATACAAGTAACGACCACGCCTACACTCAAATTCAGGGCCGTTGCAGATAAACGCGGGGATGATGCCGCTAAAGGATATTAAGTTCCTACGGTATATTCCGTTATTTTTGCCGAAATTATTGAAATGAAACACCTTGTTTTATCAGCCGTACTGATGATAACGCTTTCTGCTGCGACCGCACAAACCAGGCTGGCTATTAAGGCCGGGTACAATCACAACACCGCGCGCATCCATATCAGGGATGTAAAACAACCCACCGGTAACCAACCCGGCATAAACCTGGGATTACAGTTAAAGGCAGATTTTGAACCGCCCCTGCATTTTACCGGGCTGGTGAGTTACAACATGCGGGGTTTTACGCTGACGCCGCTTGCGAGTGATACAGATAAACTGGAAACCAAAATGCATTACCTGAATCTTGCCCCCATGCTCAGTTATGATATTGCTACCGGCAAAACGGAACATATTACATTCACCGCAGGGCCAATGGCAGGTCTCGGCATCAGTGGCACACAAAAGATCACCACGGCCGGGGTGGTCAACTCTTCTAAAATGAACTTCAGTACTGCTGTGAATTATGGCCTGTTTGACCTGGCTATTTACAGTAGCGTGGGTTATCATTTTAATAAGGTATTCCTTGAAGCGTCTTATTACCTTGGTTTTGTAAGCATAAATAATAACGAAGAAGGGGATAGAACCAATATTAAAAACAGGGGATTAGGTGTGAGCCTGGGTTACTACCTGCGTTAACGCTTGCAGCACAATGAATTGGTAAATTTTAGTAAGGTTTTGCTGCATGAAACCTGATTGGCTATTTTTACAAATAAAACAATCCTGCAGAAATCGCTTTACATATTAAAATGGACTGTGCTGACACTAACTTTCTGGTTAGTGTTCATTGTTTTATTTGCCTGGATTTTGCCTAACACACCGCTTTGGTATTTTCTACTATTGCTGGTAGGCGCAACTGCCGCATGGATCCTGTTCTTTCGCGAAAAAATGCCGCGGACCTGGTTTTTCCTTTCCATGCTTTTATTGGTTTTGTTCACCTGGGGCGTGCTTCACCTGAACCCTGTGCAAAACTGGCTGGTGGGTAAAGTCACCAGGACACTCTCAACAAACCTGCAAACTAAAGTTTCCATAGGCCATATTGAGCTCAGTTTTTTCAACAAGATGTCGTTAAAAAAGCTGATGATTGAAGACAGACGAAAAGACACTTTGCTTTATGCCGGTACGGCCAGCGTAAATATCAACGACTGGTTTTTCCTGAAGGATAATATCAACATTAACAACCTTGCCCTGGATGACGCGGTAGTAAACATGTCCCGCCGCGACTCTGTTTGGAACTACCAGTTCCTGCTGGACTATTTTTCCCCGCCTAAAACAAAAAAAAGTCAAAAGAAACCGATCCGGTTAAACCTGAAGGAGCTGCATTTTACCAATATTACTTTTAATAAGGTAGATGAATGGGTGGGCCAGAACATGGTGGTGACGCTTAAAAAAATGGATGTTTCCGTAGATAAGCTGGATGTGCCCGGGAAACAGTTGCTGGTGAAAGATATCTACCTGGAAAAACCTTTATTCTGGCAATCTGATTACGAGGGTAAAAAACCAAAGGTAACCGACCTTACTTCCGTAACATCAAAGATCCCGGTGATCTCTGCTTTTAAATGGAATAAATCGGGCTGGGTGGTGAAGGTGGACAAACTGCAGATCTTTGACGGGAGCTTCCGGAATGAAAAATATACGACACGAGACGTATATGCGAATATGTTTGACAGCAAACACATTTTTTTCTCCGGCATAAACGGTAATTTCTCCGGTATCGCCTTCGTGAATGATACGTTACGCGCAGGCATATCCTTAAGTGCAAAAGAACGTAGCGGGCTTGACGTTAAGAAACTGGAAAGCAATCTCAGGTTCACGCCCGACTTGATGGAGTTTAACAACCTTGTGCTGCAAACCAATAAAAGCCGTCTCAGGAATTATCTCTCCATGAGTTACAAATCTTTTAATAAGGATATGAGCAGTTTTGTTCATAATGTAACACTAGACGCGAATTTCACCGAAAGTGTGTTAAGCACTGACGACCTGGCCATTTTTGCGCCAACGCTTACTTCCATGAAAAGAGTGTTTGCATTGGACGGCCATATCAAGGGAACGATTGATAATTTTTCTGCCCGTAAGTTGAAGATCCGCACAGGTGCTTCTTACGTCGATGCCAATATTGCCATCAGGGGCCTGCCCGATATCAACAACACTTTTATCGATGTAAGATCCAGCCTGCTGCAAACGAATTACCGGGAATTAATTTCTATCATCCCGGCCTTAAAAAAAGTTACTACCCCATCGCTGCCGAAGTTGGGCAATATAAAATACACCGGTAGCTTCACTGGTTTCGTGAGCGATTTTGTGGCTTACGGCGTAATCAATACAAACCTGGGCAATATCACCGCGGACCTGAATATGAAACTGCCAAAAGGCGGCACCCCGGCCTATTCCGGCAAACTATCTACGGGTAGTTTCCAGCTGGGGCAATTCCTCAATGACCCAAAACTTGGGGCCATAGCCCTTGATGGGACCGTGAAGGGAAGCGGCTTTTCTTTAAACCAACTGGATGCTGATTTTAAAGGAGACATCCGCAGGTTTTATTATGCAGGATATACTTACCAAAATGCACATATCGATGGAAATTTTAATAATAAGATCTTCAAAGGGAGGTTATCGGTAAATGATCCGAACCTAAAAGTGCAAAACCTGGAAGGAGAAGTAAATCTTTCCGGTAAGGAAATGGCTTTCCGGGCCAATGCCAATATGGATTATGTAGATTTCCGTAACCTCGGTTTCAGCAAAGAGCGGCTTACCCTGTCCGGTATTTTTAACCTGAATTTTTCGGGTAACAATATTGATAATTTCCTGGGTTCTGCCAGGATCTACAATGCCAGGTTACAGGTAGATAGCACGCGGCTTTCGTTTGATTCCCTATCGTTAAAATCTTTTGTGCTGAATTCCAGGAAAACCCTGGAAATAGAATCCAATGAACTTTACGTGAAGCTGGAAGGCCTCTTTAAGATCATGGAACTCCCTGCTGCTTTCAGTTCATTTTTAAACCGGTATTACCCAACCTATATACCACTGCCAAAGAAAAAAGTGTCCCCCCATGATTTTGACTTTGAGATAAAAACAAGGCAGGTAGAAGACTATGTAAGACTGGTGGACAAAAGGTTGAAGGGGTTTAATGAATCCCGTATCACGGGCCACATGTCCCTTGGTAATTACCAGTTAGCCGTGACGGCTTTTGTGCCTGAATTTAGTTACGATGGTAAAGAATTCAACAATACGACCCTGGTTGGGTCTGGTACAAGGGATACGCTTTTTGCCGACATCACAGCAGAAGATATCAAGATCAGTGACAGCCTTCGTTTTCCTGATACAAAAATAACCATTGCAGCACACAACGATGTTTCGCGTATTAAACTCACCACGAGTGCGGGCACTACCTTAAACGATGCAGAATTAAATGCGAGCATTCAAAACCTGAAAGACGGCATACGCATTCATTTCTTTCCTTCCTCATTTGTCGTGAATGGTAAAAAGTGGCTGCTTGAAAAGGATGGTGAACTCACACTGAGAAAAAATTTCATGGATGCCAGCGAAGTAAAGTTCGTGCATGAGCAACAACAAATCGTACTCTCCACCGAACTGGATGAATTAACGGATGCTATTCATTTACGGGCCGACCTGCAGAACGTGGTCATGGAAGATTTTCTTCCTTTCTGGGTCACCACTCCATCCCTTAAAGGCCGGCTCAGCGGCATAGCCCGGGTACGGGATCCGCAGGGAAAACCCAAAATAGAATTTGCAGGCGTAGCAGACAGCTTTTCACTGGATGGTAAATACATTGGCAAAGTGAACCTGGCGGGTAATGCCAACCTGCAAACCGGGCTCATCACCTATAAAGCCTCCACCAACGAAACAGAATATGTTTTTGATGTGGAAGGTTTTTATAAATTAACCAAAGACAGTACCGGCGCAAGAATGAGTAATACCCTGCGCTCGGAGCGCATTAACTTAAATATCCTGGAACCTTACCTCAAGAGCATTTTCACCCAGGTGAATGGATTTGGAAAAGGAAACCTGGTGCTTACCGGCAATACGATGAAAGATATGACCATCATCGGGGACGTAACCGTGGATACGGCCAGTGTGAAAGTTGCGTTTACCCAATGCCGTTATAATTTTTCCAACGAGGTGATCAGTTTTGGCAAAAACGTGATCGACCTCGGCACCATCAGGCTCAAAGATACACTGAACAATACCGGGACTGCCAGCGGCAAAATGTACCATAACTTCTTCCGCAATTTCTATTTTGAAAACATGAGGGTGGAATCCGGAAAGATGCTTGTGCTGAACACCACAAAAAAAGATAACAGCAAATTTTTTGGTACCGTGATCGGCAGCGCATTGATGACGATGAATGGCCCCACCACCAACCTGCGGATGAACATCGACGGACAGCCCAGCATTTTTGATACCAGTCATATATATTTACTCACCAGTGAGACCAGCAGGGAAAATACCAAAATAGATTACCTGGATTTTATCCAGTTTGGTACCGAAATGGATAAACCACTGCGAAATAACCAGGCTACCAATATCCTCGTGAACATGAACATTACGGCCAACCCTTCCTGCAAGGTTGATGTGATACTGGATGAGGAAACAGGGGATATCATCAAAGGACAGGGCAACGGGCAGTTGAACATAAGGGTGGGCAATGTGGAACCGCTAAGTATACGCGGGCGCTACGTGCTTACCCGCGGTGAGTACACGTTCAATTTCCAGACTTTCCTCAAAAAACCGTTTACCCTTAACCGTGGTTCCATTACATGGAATGGTGATCCTTACCTTGCGATCATTGATATCGATGCAGAATACCTGGCTAAAAATGTAGACATCAGCAGCCTCAGCAGGTCCAATGATTTTAAGCAAAAAGAAGACATTATTATTTTGTCTCACCTTGCCGGTAATCTCGGTAAGCCGGAGATCACATTCCGCTTCCAGCTACCGGAACAAAGCGAGATGAGGAATGATTACTTTATTGTGAAAAAACTGGAAGACTACAGGAACGATGAAAACACGATGTTCAAGGAAGTGGCGAGTCTACTCCTGCTAAACCGTTTCACTTCCGAACAAAACTTTATCTCCGGTGGCAGCACCGTGGCCATTGCCACCAGCACTATCGGGGGTGTGGTAAGCAGCTGGCTGACAAATATTTTTAACAGGGAACTGGAGAGGGCTACAAAAGGTATCATCTCTACCTACATTGACATTAACCCTACCGTGGACCTGCGAAGCCAGGCCAACCAGTTACAGGCCAATGTAAGGGCAGGGTTAAAAATCTTATTCAGCAGCAGAATCAACCTGCTGGTTGTAGGTAACTACGACTATAATAATCCGTACCTGCAGGCACAGGGCAGGGGATTGATCACACCGGATATAACTTTGGAATGGTTATTAAATAAGGATGGATCGCTTCGCGTGGTAGGTTTCAACCGCACAAGCGTTGATTTTACCAGCAGCCAGCGTATTCGTTCCGGTGTGCAGTTATCTTATAGAAAAAACTTCAATAAACTTTCTGATATCTTTAAGAGCAGGAAAAAATTGATGGCAACAGATTCCATCCCGGCACCGGTTACGACGATACTCAATTAGGAGGAAAGAGGAAGGTAGAAGGTTGAAGGAAATGTAACTTCCCTCGGTGACGCCTTTTTTCTTAAACCTTGAACCTCGTGAACATTTTGAACCTCGTGAACCTCTTAAACGTTAAACCTTAAACGTTAAACCTTAAACGTTAAACGTTAAACCTTAAACGTTAAACCTTAAACCCTCAAAGCCCATTCAAAATCTCATGCCCCAGTTTATCCCGCTTGGTAAACAGGTATTTTTT